>CAZWMZ010000001.1:0-2133 GCA_964634965.1 uncultured Nitratifractor sp.
TGGGAGAGCTGGAGGTGATCTGCCGAAGATTGACCTCCAGGCCGGCCAGAAACATTAGATACAAAAAGCCGACGTTGGCGATGAGGTTGAAGTAGTCGTGCGATCCAATCAACCCCGAAAAGGCCAAAAGCGACCCGAGGATGATCTCGGTTGGAGCAGTGGGCATGCGGATCGCCTTGGCCAGAAAGGGAGAGATCCAGATGGCCGCCGAAAGCGTCAGCAGCAGCGTGACCGGGTTCACGCAAGCTCCTGATGGATGCAGGTGATCCGGCGAGGCGACTGGTACGCCGAAGCGGTACGCCGTGTCACTGATCCTCCTCCGGCGCGTCGGCTACGTGCAGGAGATATCCCTGTCCGATCAGATTTTCGATCAAGCGCGTATCGGTCTTGTGCCGGAGACGGTTGATAAAAACGCGCAACCGTTCGTCGGAGACGGTTGCATCGTCCCACAGCAGCGCCTTGATCGCCTCAAAAGACATAAAGTGCCCCGGGCTCTCCAGGAGACGATCCAAAAAGAGATTTTCGCGTCGACTCAACCGTACCATCGTCTCATCGCGAAAGAGTTTGCGGCTGCCCGTATCAAACACAAATGGCGCCATCAGCCGAATCCGACGCGGCGCACGAATCCGACGCATCAGGGTGCAGATCGCTCCCAGCATCTCGTCCGGATCGAACGGCTTGATGAGGTATTTGGTGACGCCAACGTCGATCGCTTCGAGGAGGTACTCTTTGTCGCTGTAGGCGCTGAGAATGACAATGGGCAGGCCGGGGCGTCTTTCGTGAAGAATCGCGCTCATTTTCAGTCCGTCCATGTTGGGCATGGTGATGTCGGTTACGACCAGGTCGGGCCGTGTTGTCTCGGCGACCGCCAGGCCCTCTTCACCGTCGTGAGCAACGTGAAACGATCGAAAATGATCGCCAATGGCGTCGCGCAACAGGTACGCAAGATTGTGTTCATCCTCGACCAGCAAAACGGAGAGGTTTTTCAGCAGTTGCAGGCAGGTCATCTGGCAAGCTCCCTGGTGGCTATCGGCGCGGTGATTGTGAAGCAGGCGCCGTGATCGGTGTTGGAGACCGTCAGGCTGCCGTTGAGACTCTTTTCGATGATGAGCCGCGACATAAAGAGACCCAAACCCGTCCCCTGAGTAGCATGTTTGGTGGTAAAATAGGGCTCAAAGATCTGCCCGTGGATCGCATCGGGAATCCCGCCGCCGTTGTCCGTGACAGTCAGAATGGCGCGACGATCTTTGGTGCGGACTTCAATGTTGATATGCCGGTCGCGTGTGCGGTGTGCCACCAGTGCATCTCGTGCATTTTGGATCAAGTTGACCATCACCTGCGTGAGCTCATTGGGAATTCCCAGTATCGTGACCTCTTCGTCAATATGGACGCTGAGCTGAATGGACTCTTTTTGGAGAAATTTACGCATCAGTGCTAAAGCGTTGTCAATGCTCTCGCTGGGCGAGAAGAGCTCCTTCTCTTTTTCGGGTTTGAAAAAGTTTTGAAAATCATCGATCGTCTGGGACATCGACTGGATGATCTTTTTGGTTTCGGTGTAGATCGCTTCGACGTCGTCGGGCTGGTGGTTGAGGGCGGCTTTTTTGAGGTTGTAGAGTGAGAGCGTGAGTTCGGTCAAAGGTTGGCGCCACTGATGGGCGATGTTGGCCATCATCTGCCCCAGCGATGCAAAGCGGGATTGCCACAGCAGCATCTCCTGCTTTTGGCGCAGCTGCATCTGGAGTTCGACCTCTTTGGTGACGTCATAACGGATGGCAATGAACTCATCGATCTCACCTGCGTCGTTGAGGATCGGTGTAATGGTGGTGTTGACATAAAAAGTGCTTCCATCTTTGGCGAGATTTTTGACCGTGGAGCGGTAGGTTTTTTTCGCCAGGATCGCATCCCAGAGCCGCTTGAAGGTCTCAGCGGGTACGTCGGGATGGCGGACGATATTGTGATCACGCCCGATGAGCTCTTCGCGGCTGTAACCCGAGATACGGCAAAACTCGTCGTTGACGAAGGTAATGATGCCGTTGATGTCGGTGCGCGAGACGATGTTGGAGCTCTCGATCGCTTTTTTGTATTGTTCGTACATAAAAGTATTTTAGCGTAAATTGCTTTTGTGTTGGGTGT
>CAZWMZ010000002.1:0-5783 GCA_964634965.1 uncultured Nitratifractor sp.
CAATCGCTCTACGACCGCTATCGCGACCAGATAAAGTTTCTGGAGAATCGCTGGGCGCAAGCGATGAGCAAAGGGGGTAATCACCAGGGTCTCCTGGTCAAAATGACTCCGTTTGACGAGGCGGAATTGTCGCAGATCAAACAGGGCGATTTTGTTCTGTTGCTCGATGGCCTGACCGATGTGGGTAATATCGGTGCCATTGTTCGCTCAGCATATGCGCTGGGAGTAGACGGGATGATTGCCACGGGTGTGCGCCAGCTCAATTTTGCTGCTGTGGCGCGCACAAGTGCGGGGGCGTTGCTGGATATGCCGTTTCGGATACAACCCAATATCCTCGATGCAATGCACGAGTTGAGCCAAGTGGGATTTCGCCACTACGGCGCATCGATGGAAGGGGAGGCGATCGAGTCCGTCGCCTTTGCTCCCAGGCGTGTCCTGGTGTTGGGCAATGAGGAGAAAGGCATCTCTAAAAAGGCACGCCAAAAGCTTGACACAACTGTTTCGATCACCATGAAACGGTCGTTCGATTCGCTCAATGTCAGTGCAGCCGCTGCGATATTAATACACAGGATGAGCCATGCAAGCCAATGAGATCTTGGAAGACAACAGCATCGAGAGCATCAGCTTACGTACCCGCATTCCCGAGGAGGCATTGCAGAAGCTGTTTGCCGGTGAATGTGCCGGCATGCAGAAGGTGCACGTGCAGGGCTTTTTGTCGATTTTGGAGCGAGAGTATCGAGCCGATCTGCATGCGTTGCGCGAGAGCTGTCTGGGCAGCCTCGAAGGGGAGGATCCCAACGATAGCATCGTAGTGACAGTGCCTCCCGGGATGCGGGGAACAGGCCGCAAGCCACTGATCATTGATGCCGATCGGGTCGATCGGGGTCGTTACCTCAAGCCACTGGGCATCGGTCTGGTCGCCCTGCTGTTGCTCTACGGAGCCTGGTCGACGCTGGGGGTCGTGCGCGGAGAATCCAATCGCACAGCTCAGGGCGATGTTGGTTTTTTCAGTTCGGTGCTTCGGCAGATCCAGAAGCAGACAGGGATAAAGACCGAAGCATCGGAATTCAATGCTTCGCTTCCCGAAGAGGCGAACGAGGAGCGTGCCGGGGAGCAGGTTGCACTCACGCCTCAGCAGGATCGGGCCGAGGATACGACACCCGCAGCATCCATCATGGAGCACAACGGTACCGACAAGCAGCCGCAAACTGCCGGTGCAGAAGCGCAAACCTCAGCCGCATCCGACACAAACAGTACGCCCGATCTGATACCGGTGATCGAGCACGAACCGACGGCACGTCAGGGTGATAATGCATCTGCCGATGCAGTCCCCTTGCTCTCTGATGAGACCGAAACCAATCTCTCTGAGGCGAGGGCATCGGAGGAGACAGACCGTGTACAGAGCGACCAGACCAGCAAGAGTACGACGGAGACTGCTGTGGCCCCGACCATGACGACCGATGCCGATGCGTCCGTGTCGCACGAGAACAACGTCACCCCCACCGAATCAGCTGCAAGCCTGGAGCCAGACACAATATCCGAGGCCTCTGCTCCGCCCAAATCGGCTCCGGAGACGATGCCCGTTGTCCTGCTTCCTCGTGCAAAAATATGGCTGGGGATTGTCGATTTGACTACCATGAAACGCACCGTAATCACCACCAAAAAACCGGTACCGTTCTCCCAGCCAAACGGACGATGGATTGTCGCAGTTGGACACGGTCGACTGGCATGGAAAGCGGGCGAAAAGAGCAAGAAATTCAATGACAGCCAAAAACACTTTTTTATGATCGAAAAGGGCACAGTTCGAGAGATCTCTCATGCGCGCTTCCAAAAACTCAACAAAAGCAAGGTGTGGTAAACGATGTTTGACGAGATACAATTCAACAAGATCAACCGCCTCCCCAAATATGTCTTCGCGGCGGTGAACGACCTCAAGATGGCCGAACGGCGCGCCGGGGCGGATGTGATCGATTTTTCCATGGGTAATCCCGACGGTCCTGCACCCAAGCCGATCATCGACAAGCTGATCGAAACGGCACGCAAACCCCATGTGCACGGTTACAGCGCTTCCAAAGGGATCTACAAACTGCGCCTGGCGATCACCAAATGGTACCTGCGCAAATACAACGTCGTTCTCGACCCTGAGACCGAAACGGTCGCGACGATGGGGAGCAAGGAGGGCTATGTCCATCTCGTGCAAGCGATCACCAACCCCGGCGATGTCGCCATCGTGCCCGATCCGACCTATCCGATCCACTCGTATGCGTTTATCCTCTCAGGCGGCAACGTCGAAAAGATGAAGCTCACCTACGACGAGCGCACCTTTGCGGTGGATGAGGATCAGTTTCTCGCCGATCTGGAGTATGCGCTCAAAAATGCCGTCCCCAAGCCCAAGTTTGTGGTGGTCAACTTCCCTCACAACCCCACCACGGCGACCGTGACACTCGATTTTTATCGGCGTTTGGTCGACATGGCCAAACGGGAGCGGTTTTACATCATCAGCGACATCGCCTATGCCGATATTACGTTCGACGGATACAAAACCCCGTCGATTCTGCAGATCGAGGGAGCCAAAGAGGTAGCCGTAGAGAGTTTTACGCTCTCCAAAAGCTACAACATGGCCGGCTGGCGCGTAGGTTTTATCGTGGGCAACCCCAAGCTTGTCGGGGCGCTTCAAAAGATCAAATCGTGGCTCGATTACGGGATGTTTACTCCCATTCAGGTTGCCGCGACCGTCGCGCTTGACGAGCACAGTGCGATCGTCGAAGAGCAGATCATCCCCAAATACCTGCATCGCCGTGATGTGATGATCGAAGCGTTTCACAATGCCGGGTGGGAGCTGGGCACGCCAAATGCCAGCATGTTTATCTGGGCCAAAATCCCCGAATGTGCCCGTGAGATGGGCTCGCTGGAGTTTTCCAAAGACCTCCTTCTCAAAGCGCAGGTCGCGGTGAGCCCGGGCATTGGATTTGGCAAATATGGCGATGCCTATGTGCGCATCGCTCTGATCGAAAACGAGAAACGGATTCGTCAGGCCGCCCGCAACATTCGACGCTATCTCGTCGCCCTGAAAAAGGAGCAGAAAAAGCATGGTTAAAATCGGAATACTCGGGGTCGGAACCGTCGGAACATCCGTCGCCCGCATCCTCAAAGACAACGCAGACATTATCGAAGCGCGCGCAGGCAAACGGATCGTCGCGACCCACGGTGTGGTTCAAAACACCGCCAAAGATCGCGGAGTCGATCTGATCATCAGCGACGATCCAAACGATGTGGTGGAGAATCCCGAAATCGACATCGTCGTCGAGCTGATGGGAGGCGTCGAGGAGCCCTATGCCCTGGTGACGCGTGCACTTCAAAACGGCAAACCGGTCGTCACAGCCAACAAAGCACTGCTGGCCTATCATCGGTACGAACTGCAGGCGCTGGCCGGTGAGGTTCCGCTGATGTACGAAGCGAGCGTCGCCGGAGGCATCCCCATCATTGGTGCACTGCGCAACGGTCTGGCGGCCAACCACATCGACTCGATTCAAGGGATCATGAACGGCACGACCAACTACATGCTGACCAAAATGATCGACGAAGGTGTGGCCTATGATGCGGTGTTGCGTGAGGCGCAGGAGCTCGGATATGCCGAGGCCGATCCGACCTTTGATGTCGGGGGATACGATGCGGCGCATAAGCTGCTGATCCTCGCCTCCATCGCGTACGGCATCGATGCCAAACCCGAGGAGATTCTTATCGAGGGGATCGAGTCGATTACCCCGACAGATGTGGAGTTTGCCAAAGAGTTTGGCTACGCGATCAAACTGCTGGGTATTGCCAAAAAGAGTGGAGACGGTGTCGAGCTGCGTGTGCATCCGACATTGATTCCTCAGGGATCGATGGTTGCCAAGGTTGATGGAGTGATGAATGCCGTTTCGGTGACCGGTGACCGGGTTGGCGAGACGATGTATTATGGGGCAGGTGCAGGCGGTGATGCGACGGCGAGTGCAGTGATCGCAGACTTGATCGAGATCGTCCGAGGCAACACCGGCCCGATGCTTGGCTACAAAAAGGGGCTCGAAAGCGGCCTGAAGTTGTTGCAGCCCGAAGCGATCCGTACCCAATACTATCTCAAACTCAAGGTCGTCGACCGCCCCGGCGTACTCGCCGCGGTTACGACCACGCTGAGCCAACAGGGGATCTCGATCGCATCGGTCCTGCAAAAACCCTCGCGCATCGAAGGGCACGTACGCCTGCTGCTGACGACACACGAGTGCGTCGAACGGGATGTCCGCAGCGCGATCGAAGCGCTGCGATCGCTGGAGGTCGTCGACGATACCATTGCTATGATTCGGATCGAGGCATAATGCACCCCACTTGACACGATTTGCATATTTATATATAATCATTTAGCATTTATATAAAAGGATATTTTATGCAAACCATCGGTATCGGAGAGCTTCAAAAAAACGTGGGTATTTTGGCGCACTTGAATGAGGCGCTGACGGTTGTCGATAAACGCAAAAACAAAAAAATAGCCGTGATCTACCCCATCGATCAGACGCGTGACGATATTGTCGAGACGATGGCGCAAGCCTTTCGACAGCGTGCCCGAAAGCGCGGCATTGTCATCGAGGATTTGGATCGCGCCAAAACCGAAGCGATGCAAGAGGCGCTTGGAGAGCGGTATGGTTTCGCTGATTGACACCAATGTTATTATCCGTTTTTTGGCTGCAGACATAGAGGAATTGCACCGAAAAAGTACCGAGATCTTCAAACGCATTTATCGCGGAGAACTGCAGGTTGAGATTTTGGGCGCAGTGCTCATGGAGGTGCTTTTTGTGATGGACAAAGGGTACAAAGACCCCAAATCGGTCACAGCCAAAGCATTGCAGGAGATATTGATGTTTCGAGGGGTGGTCAACCCTGACAAACATATTTTGATCGATGCGTTGGCAATCTATGCCGAAAAAAAGATCGACTTTGTCGATGCGTTGATCTGTACCAAAGCAAAAATGGAAAGCTATGGTAAAATAAGCTTCGACAAAGATGTAACCCACAAATGCGAGTAGCAGGAGAAGAGAGATGGCCAAAGAGCACTATTTCGATATCAGTGCCAAGCTTGATATGATGGAGATGAAAAACGCCATCGAGCAGGCACGCAAAGAGGTGGCAACGCGATTTGATTTCAAAGGGATCATGACCGAGATCGCGCTGAACGAAAAGGCGAAGACCTTGAGCCTGAGCAGCTCGAGCGATACCAAGATCGATGCGCTCAAAGACATCGTACTTTCCAAAATGATCAAACGCGGCCTCTCGCCCAAATCGCTCGATGAGGTCAAGACCGAAGGGATCAGCGGCGGCAATGTCAAGGTGATCTACCGCATCGTCGATACGATCGATCGCGACGAGGCCAAGCAGATCGTCAAAGCGATCAAAGATGCCAAACTCAAAGTCACCCCTGCTATCCAAGGGGACGAGATCCGTGTCAGCGGGAAAAAGATCGACGATCTGCAGGCGGTGATCGCCCTTGTCAAGGAGATTGAGGGGCTCAAAGCGCCTTTGGTGTTCGGGAATTTTAAGTGAGATTTTTGGTAAAATGGATGTTTACTTCTTGCCTTTGTAGCACCATTCAGGAGCGGGGACTTTAGTCCCCCAAACGATCTTTTGCTTGAAAGATTGTGTTTTTATCGATGAACGTTCATTTCTTTTCCTTTGTAGCACCACAAAGGAAAAGGAAACGAACCAAAGAAAAGGAAAAGGTGAAGAACTGGCGTCGCTTTGCGGCTCCCATTGCA
>CAZWMZ010000003.1:0-2243 GCA_964634965.1 uncultured Nitratifractor sp.
GATACAGCGTCAGGCAATGCTCCCCGATGAGCGTATGGGTCTCGACACTCATCTGCGGAGTGATGACGGTGATCTCCTTGGTAAACTGCACGAGTTTTTCGAGCTTATCATGAGCAATCTTGCCGCCACCAATGACGAGTATCTTTTTGTCGGTCAGGTCAAAAAAGAGAGGGAAACTGGCCATCGATAACTCCATCAACCATAATGATAACGACACGAAACGATCGCGATCGTATCCGTGTGTACCTCATAAACCAAGCGGTGCTCATTTGCGATACGACGCGACCAGCATCCAGCCAAATCGTGCTTGAGCGGTTCGGGCTTGCCGATGCCATCAAAGGGTTCCCGCTTTATTGCCTGAATCAGCGTATTGATTTTTTGGAGCATACGTTTATCCGTCTGTTGCCAATAGAGATAATCCTCCCAGGAAGCATCCGACCACATAAGCCTCATTCGATCAAACTTCGCTCAGTACCTTTGCCCTCTCGCAACTGCGACAGTGACTCCATCAGATGCTTACGGTTTACCGGGTTGGACAGCAAATACGTCGTCTCCCGCATCGCATTGTAGGTCTCGAGGGGAATGATGGCGACATTCTCCCCGTTCTTGCGGTTGACAATCACCTCTTCGTTGTTGTGATAGACGGTATCGAAGATGCGCTTGAGGTTGTTACGTGCTTCGGTGAAATTGACCACTTGCATATTTGTTCCTTGTCTTGTTTTCTGTACAGATTATAGCACACTATTCTGAACAGAACAGCCAACACTCTGTATCCATCTATTTCCCGAACAACTTCGCTATAATTACCCTTTTTATTTAATTTAAAAGGGGTTTCCGTGCAAGACGAACTGCTCTACCGGATGCAAAACAGCTTTCCCATGACCGATCGGCCGTTTCGGGTGCTTGCCGATGAGCTCGGCACCAGCGAATCGCGCGTGCTCGAGAGTGTCCGGAGGCTCAAAGAGGAGAAGATTATCCGCCAGACTTCAGCGATCTTCGATACCAAACGGTTGGGCTACACCTCGTCGCTGGTAGCGTTCAAAGTCGCCGAAGAGCATATCGATACAGCCGCCCAGATCATCAATGCCCACCCCGGAGTCAGCCACAACTACTTGCGCAACCACGACTACAACATCTGGTTTACCATGGCCGTGGCGCCTGACTCCAAGCTGGGACTGGAGCGCACCATCGCTATCCTCAGAGAGAAAACCGACGCCGAAGATGCCATCATCCTCCCCACGCTCAAAATGTTTAAAATTGCCGTCAAGATGGATACCACCGGCCGCCGTGCCAAAAAAGAGAAGGTCAAAAAAGCCGCATACAAACCCCTCGATCTGACCCCCGAACATATTGCCATCATCCAGGAGCTTCAAAAAGACATCCCCATCGTCTCCGAACCCTTCAAAGAAGCAACTGAACGTCTAGGGATGGACTACGAAACCTTTTTTGCCATGGCACACGCACTCAAAGCTGCCGGTGTCATGCGACGCTTTGCGACCATCCTCAACCACCGTCGCGCCGGGTTTGGTGCCAACGCCATGAGTGTCTGGGCCGTACCCGAAGCCGATGCCGAACGGATCGGCAAACAACTGGCCGAATTTTCAGCCGTAAGCCACTGTTACCTGCGCCCCAGCTACCCCAACTGGCCGTATAATCTTTTTGCCATGGTTCACGCTAAGACCCAGGAGGCATGTGACACACTTATCGACGAGATGGCCGCCGAGACGGGACTGACCAAATACGGTAAACTCTACTCCACCCGCGAGTTCAAAAAACAGCGCCTGGTCTATTTTGACGATGCGTTTGGGGCATGGGAAGAGGCAAACGGGTAACAATCAATCGGCATCGTTCTCAAAAAACGCCATCAGATACATCCGTCCCACTGCCCACAGCATCACTCCATACGCCAGCACCTTGACCACCGCAGAGAGGATGCCATCGTACGGCACCCATCCGATCGCACCCAGCAGGTAGGCAAAGTCGTGATATCCATCTACCCCAAGAAAGGATTTGGATGCGGGAAGATACAGCCCCTCATGCGCCGTAGAGATGTACCACGCCGTATACTGGAGCGAAAACCCGACAAAAAACTGCGCAATCGCATCGGCCAGTCGATTGCCCCGCTTGCGGTAATACCATCCCACCAGCATCGGAAACCCGATCTGAAACATTGTTCCATTCGCAACCATGAGGGTCTTGGGGCAAGGCAGGAGATAGCATACCCCATGCCCGGCCTCATGAAC
>CAZWMZ010000004.1:0-13058 GCA_964634965.1 uncultured Nitratifractor sp.
CACCTCGACGACGATTTTGTGTTACAACCATGACACGATTTGAAGGGGATTGAAACACCTCGGTGGTAACACCATTGTGTGTCGAAATTGGTTACAACCATGACCCGATTTGAAGGGGATTGAAACATGGCGCTTGGAACCTTCAAGAGGAGAAACGAAACCGGTTACAACCATGACCCGATTTGAAGGGGTGAGAAGCGTTAAGCGAACGACACCTGCGTGTCGTTCGTAGCTTCGGAACCGGAAGCGTTGTTTGCGAAGCGAACCGCTGAAGGCATTTGAAACATACGTTGATCTGATCTAAAGGTGCAAGAACGGTTAAGCGGACGACACCTGCGTGTCGTTCGGCGATCTGTCTGTGCACAAGCGAAGCGTTGCATAGGATACGCCTATGGAAGCCTCAAGTGCAGTCACGGTACAATGGCTCATGCGCCTCTTTGGAGAGGATCAGACCCGCAAAAGATTTACCGCTACGTGCTCAACTTTTGAGGTCAGACCCTTTGGCTGGAAAAGGAACTAAAGTCCCTTCTCCATTGAATACGGTTTTATCACCCATTTATTCGTACTTTAAGCTTTTATGTTAAAAGACCACGATCGTTTACATTCTTTGTATTGTTTCATATCAGATTGCAACCATGACCCGATTTGAAGGGGTGAGAAGCGTTAAGCGGACGACACCTGCGTGTCGTTCGTAGCTTCGGAACCGGAAGCGTTGTTTGCGAAGCGAACCGCTGAAGGCATTTGAAACTTATGTTCAACCACCGGCGGTGTGGGCTACTGGTGTTTTGGTGTTCAGAGAGATGATCAATGCGTGCGCTTCCAGGGCGGAGCAGGGCAGTTAACCACAGCCAAAAATTTAAAATTTAGTTCCCAGCTTTCGGGGTGATTTTCCAAGTCTAAATTACAATGGACACATTTTTCAAATATCGCGACACAGTCAGACTGGATACAGCTCCAGATTTGGAATGAAGCGAAAGTCCTTGGTATTGTAAGTCATGAGTGGTGCACGGTGCGATAACGCGGTTGCGGCGATGAGGGCGTCGGGGATGTCGAGTGTGTGGCTTTTGGCATAAGTGCGCACCAGAGAGGTGGCGTGCTGAGAGATTGCCTCATGAACGTGCAGTATCTGAAACGAAGCGGCAAAACGTTCGAGTTGTTTGGTTTCTGCTTTGTTCCGTGCCCCGTAAAAAAGCTCCATGACTGTAATCGCGGAGATGCCCAGAGGTGTGCTGATAGATTCGACACGATCGAGTGTAGCAGTATTGCCTTTGAGGATCTCTATGAGTATGTTGGTATCCAGTAGCACCATGAGCACATCACTTCCATGCCTTATCGCGCAAGGTATCGATATCGATGTCGCTGTCTTGCCACATGCCGGCAAACGAACGGAGGTCGGGTTGGTTGCTGTTGCGCTGCTTTTGGTCAATGTCGCGCTGAAAATTTAGTTCCTGCCCCCAAATAATGCGAGAGCAGAAAAATATCAAATAATATAAAATTCATATTTAAAAAAAGGGAAAAAAGAGTAACAAACTGTAAAAATCTGAAAAAAATTTGACAAAAATACGATACAATAACAGTAGCGATACATTTAGGTTTCCGATGCATCTCTTTGCGATCGGATGGTTAGGAATGCGGATTATATATTATAAAATATAAGGATGGTTAAAATGAATCAAACAAAATTTGCTCTTACTATCGCTGCCTTTTTGGCTGCAGTTGTTGGCTTGAGTTTGCTGGTGAATTGGTCGTTGATGTGGTATCTGGTCTTTTTCGTTGTGGCGGTCTTGGTCCTGTTTTCGATCGTGATTGTCTTCGCGATGGGCGGAGTAGGTCAGGGATACGAACTGGAGGGTTATGACCAGGGAGGATCGACACCCTCGCATGCCGGTTGATCTGTCCGATGCAAACTGCAACAGGTTTGCAATATCTGTATGATACAATGAGCATGCTCCAAAAGGCAACGGAGCCATACTCTCAGCAGAGACAGCCAACCTCGAGAGTTTGACCAACTTCATCTCTTCAGCGTTTTGGCCCCACGTGTCATTGTGGGGCCCGCATTTCCAAGATGCAAACAACTGTTTACAAATATACGTTGCATACCAACCCCTTTCTGCAGATCGTAAACAATCCTAAACAAAAAAACTATTCTTAATCTATCCTGCACCAGAGTAAAATGAGAGTAAAAATATGTAATTATATATTTACGTTTACATACATATTATCCGTTAAGATTTTTTTAAGTCCCAGAAGCGAAAATAAGCATCTTTTTTTGAGTGGCCAAAGGGTCAGCATGGCTGAGAGAAAAAACGTCTCAAATCCTCTCTTTTTGGATTTTTTGCTCTCCCAATGCTCTTTTCAGCCAAGGAGGGATACAATGGAGCCAAAAAGAGCAAGGTGATCCGGCTCATGCTAAGACGCAGTGGAAAAGTTCAATTTTTGTTTTGGGATTTTGCCTTTTCGGTGATGCTCTACCTGTGGCTGATCGCCATCGGACTGCAGACGTTTGTGTTGCCCGATGAGCCGCCGATGGAGTTTCCGTCCGATGTGGTGGGGTTGATGTTTGTTCTGTTTGGGCTGCTGGTCTTTGCGACTGTCGCGGGCAATGTTGTGGCCATGATGATTGGCAGCCGTCACTACATTCGCCTCTTTGGCGGTATGACCATCGCCGTGTTTGGGGCGATGATCGCTGCAAAAGGGATGTTCGGTTAGCCGCTCGGAGGCTATTTGGAGGTTTTGTTTTTGCGTTTTTTTGCGGTAGAGCGGGGTGGGGTGAAACCCTTTTTGGTCTTGAGGTAGCACCGC
Organism: uncultured Nitratifractor sp.; assembly: GCA_964634965.1. Lineage (GTDB taxonomy): Bacteria > Campylobacterota > Campylobacteria > Campylobacterales > Sulfurovaceae > S017-3. The sequence goes on from CAZWMZ010000004.1 coordinate 2,803, forward strand.
TCACAGATGCTGTATCGGTAGCTCAGGTCGAGTGGCTGGCCGCATTTGCGGCAGCGCTTGATCAACTCACCCCGCTCCAGAGTGCGTTCGATGTAGCGGTTAAGACGCGCTCGGGATGCAATCGCCGCATCAGCATCGGGGAAGAGTCCCTCAAACCGAAAACCAAGCCACAGATAGAGTGAAACCTCCTTGACCCGATCCTCCGCCTCGAGCAGCTCATCGGATGTCCTGGCGTAGCGGGGCAGGTCGGTTGGTGCGAGATAGGGGACCGAACGCCCACGTTCAAGGTGGTGCAGGTAGCGGTGAAAGACCGATTCGATATAGGGGGAGTTGATCGCAACCGGCGCCGTTGCGAGGTGGTAGCGTGCTTTGAGGTCCAGATCGTATTCGCCGACGATGGCGGCGATCTCGAGCATCGATTCGATGTTGGCTGCACGAAACGGCCCGTCAAACTCCATGTTTTTGGCAAAAAAGGTGAGGATCTCGAGTAGATCATCCGTCTGCAAAATCTCACCGATGAGCAAAACATGATGCAGGCTTGCCATCACGGAAACGGGCAGTTCGATGGGGGGAAGCGGGCGGTGAAATTTGGCCTGGATCGTCTCCAGCGTCGGGGCATCCAGCGCCCCGACATAGCCATGCTCGTGATAGCCGTATCGTCCGCTGCGTCCGGCGATCTGCAGGATCTCGGATGCGGTCAATTCACGCCGTCTCAGGCCGTCAAATTTGTTGTCGCGCGCAAAGAGCAGGGTGCGGATGGGGAGATTGAGTCCCATGGCGATCGCATCGGTAGCCACCAGCACGTCGGTGTCGCCTTCGCGAAATTTGCGCGCCTCTTCGCGTCGGACCTCGGGGGAGAGATTGCCGTAGATGACGGAGACACGGTGTCGGGGTGTGAGGCGTTGTTTGAGCGAGAGGACCTCCTTGCGCGAAAAGGCAACGACGGCGGTCAGGGGCTTGACCTTTTTGAGCGGGACGGGTTGGCGCATCACCTCCAGGGGGTTTTTGCGTTCAAAATGGATAATCTCCAGCGGTTCATTCAGGTAGCGGGCCAGACGTTCGACCGCATCGATGGCATCCTCTGATCCGGTCAGAATGAGCGTGCGAGCCGGCGCACCAATGAGAGCGTTGGCCCAGGCCCAGCCGCGGTCGCGATCGGCGATCATCTGGATCTCGTCGATGACACAGCAGTCCACCTCGGCTTCGAAATTGAGCATCTCAATGGTGGAGCTGACGTGGGTAGTGTGGGGATGGAGGATCTCCTCCTCACCGGTGATCAACGATGCAGCGACGCCGTGCTCGCGCAGCGATTCGTACCCCTCGAGTGCCAGCAGGCGCAGCGGGGCGAGGTAGTAACCGGTCTGCGCCTGCCGCAGCTGCTCCATGGCCGTGTAGGTCTTGCCGCTGTTGGTCGGGCCGGCGTGAAAAAGAATGCGCCGTTTGCGTTCGCGCGCCAGCGGAAAGAGACGCTTGAAATCACGGATCGTGTTGGCCAGGAGCTCTTCGCGGCGCTTTGCTTCGCGGATGGGTTGGAGGTATTGGTCAAAATGATAGAGGATACGGCGCAAGGTTTTGCCCTGAATCGTCAGCGTGTTGGCCTGAATCAGCTGCGGCTGGAGGTGGGGCAGGATCTGTTCCCAGATCGTCGCTTCGTCGATCCCGAGTCCTTCGGCCATTGTGCGGGCCCGTTCGAGCAGATCGTGGATCGCGACCTCAAAGTGCCGCAACAGTTCACGATCGACCGCTTCCAGATCTTCCAGGACGGGGAGGGGCTCGCCGCGCCAGATCGTACCGTAGAGAAAGGAGCGATCGTAACGTGTCTGGATCCGGTAAGGAATCGGCGTGCCGCGCAACGCAACGGTGCGGTTCTTTTCGATGATAAATGTCTCGCCCGATGCGATCAGGCGCGCATCCGGATCGATGCGCCGCACGATCTGCTCACACACCATAAAATCGATCGGTGCGTGATGGAGCGCGACCTCCGGGGGCATGCGTCGCAAAAAGGTTTCGATCTGTTCGGGTGTCAACCAGGGGTGCGGACGCACAAACAGCTGCCCAACAAACGCATCGACGTGCGCCTGCATCTGCGCGACCAGTGTATCGCGTACGTCTGCTGCGTAGGCTCGAATCGTCTCGTCGTCCGCATCGAGCAGGGCGTCGGGGATCGGATCGGGTGACAAGAGGCGCAGGGTCTTGGTAAAATCGTGCTCCGGCAGCCGAAAACGAAACGGATGATAGAGCTCCAGATGGCGCGTGGGGGTCAGATGAATGTCTGTCTCAGCCACAAAACGCTCCAGCCGCTCCTGCCGACGCCGCTGATGCAGGGCCGCAAGGATCGCATCGTGGGTCTGGGGTGTCGGTGGTGCATCGGCGAACGCTTCAAGAATCGCTTCTTCTTCCTGAGGAGTCGGATCGTGGGGGGCGAGCAGGGCGAGGATCGAAGCGACACGATCCGTATCGGCGCCTCCTCCTTCGCGGGAATCCGGTGTGCCTGTGCGATGATAGCGTGTCTGCAAAAAATCAACGATCTGTTTGCGGGTTGAGATATCGCCCTCGCTCCAGAGGCGGCGGAGGGTACGGATGAGGGTCGCGCGCTCCAGACTCTCGGGCTGAGCATCGACCAGAAGCGTCAGCTCGATCAGAAGATCATCGGGGAGGGTGGTGACCGCCTCATCAAATCCGTGTCCGTCAAAGAGCTTGCGCACGGCGTTGTTGAGTTTGATGCGATGTTTGCGTTTTTTTTTGGCCATGGAGATCGCACTTTGCCTTTGGAGTCTTTAAGATCAAGCAACCATATCATACCCAAAAACAGGTGAGGAGTCCCAATCTCGAAACAGAATTCTTCTCCCGAGCAAAACGGCATGACTTCAGGAAGCGGGGAGAGTTGCCCATAGTTTTTTTTGGTATAATAGCGCAACCCAATGCAAACCGTGTCATTGAGACCAGGAGAACCGGCGTACACTGGGCCCATCCCAACAAAGAAAACCCACCGATAAAGAAGACAGCCCTTATGCAGATAAAAAGACAGTGTCAATGGTATGGTACGATTCTTAGAGCGACTCTTGGTCTGATTGTTGCCGGTGGATGGCTCTGGGCCGCAGCGCATCCCAATCCGCTCGATGTGCTCAGCAGCAATCCCAAAAAGCAGAACCAAACCCAGCAGCATCCTGCCCAAAAAAAGCACCCAAAGATCGTGATCGAGACGATGGATGTCAATGCTGTTGGTGCGGGGGAATCGGTCGAAGCTGCGTCGGTGATGATCCAGCCAATTGACGATGGTGCGATCGTCGAGACCGAAGTGGTAGGCGCAGGCGAACCGAGCCAGGCAGCCGCAGTGGGTATGGAATCCAGGAGTGATCCGACCCGGACCAGCATGCGCCCCTCCGCTCCGACCCCAAAAAAGAGCAAAAAGACACAACAGCGCACGCGATCTCCCCACCATCCTCCGACCAGGGTGCTCTATCTGACATTTGACGATGGGCCGCTTCGCGGGACGGACAATCTGCTTCGGGTGATCCAGGAGGAGCGGATTCGTGCTACGCTCTTTTTCATAGGGAGACGGATCCAGAAAGATCCCGACCTCTTTCACAAAGCACTCGCAACACCCGAAGTGCTGGTCGCCAATCACACCTACAGTCACGCCAACGAGCACTATCGACGCTTCTATACCGGGTCGATTCGGAAGGTTGTGCAGGACATCGACCGGGCCCAGACGCTCATCGGCGGCGCCAAATACCTCCGACTCTGCGGCCGCAATGTGTGGCGATTGCCGCATGTGCGCCGCAACGACTGGGCGATCAGTGTCGCGCAGCGACACCGGGAGATCGACAAATACGACGCGTTGGCCAATCGTGGATATTTTATCTTTGGGTGGGACATCGAGTGGCGATTCGATCCACACAATCAACGACCGGTCTTTGGAGGCGAAGAGATGGCGCGCAGGGTCAACGTGCTTTATCGCAGCGGCAAAACCATCCAAAAAAATGCCGTGGTACTGCTGGCGCATGATTTTATGTGGCAATCCCGCCGAAGCGTACAGCAGTTGCGGATCTTTGTACGGATCATGAAGGCACAGGGGTGGGTGTTTGAGACGATTGATCGCTTCAGTGCCTGGACACCGGAGACCTACGCATCACGCTCCCAGGGCGACAAACAGCCGACCAAACGCCCCGTCGCCGCGAAGCTCTCGCCCCGGCGAGGGACCCCTGCACACCATCCCAGACGCGTCTCGAAAAAGAGGGCCAAAGCAGCATCGCCCGGGCGTCTGGAGATGGTCGCGCAGCTCAATGAGGCGATTGCCCATCAGGATTTTATCGGGATGCGTCGTTTGATCGCCCGTGGGGCGCAGATCAATCGGCGCGATCTGCAGGGGCATCTGCCGCTCAACGTTGCCATCCGCACCAACAACGCCGTCCTGGTCCGTATGCTGGTCGAGCGGGGCGCCAATCTTTTCAGTGTCGATGGAGACGGCATGAGTCCCATGGGCCTTGCACGCCAGATCAACAACACCATTATCGTTCGCTACCTCGCACGCCAGATCGAAAAACAGAAAAAACTCCGACTTCATCGTCCGATGTTTACCCACGAGGGATTTTCGCCCAGCTTTCTGTAGGGTATCTTCACGACGTCAAACATTCGCGCCTCCAAATCCACAGGATTTTCGCCCAGCTTTCTGCAGGGTATCTTCACGATCAGATCGCAATCCAAACGCAATAGATTGATTGGTTAACATAATATAAAATATATCGAAATAAAAAACAGCCTCACTCTACCAATAAAATACTAAAAAATATCAAATAGAGGTACGCATGCAGTCAAACCAGCAGTCAAACCAAAGGGTGTGAGTCAAAGTCGATAACGCGGAGAAACCAAATAGGCTGTCGAATCAAAGCAAAACAGACTCGTTGCGCTGTAAGAGACAAGAGTCAAGAGGCTCAAATGCCTGCGAATGCGCTACACAATCTCCATAAAATCGAGCCCTGATACCACATAAGTGAACATCTGTTCATAATAATGAATTACACTCTTCTATCTTGTGAACAAATGTTCATATTACCAATGATGCCTTTTTCTAGAAAATGAACACTTGTTCACATTGCAGAACCACTCTACTCTTGACAAATGAACAAATGTTCACTATACTATCGAAACTGGATTCTCAAAGGACGATACAATGGGCACTTCCTCCTCCCGTGGTGACGCTACCAAGGCTCGAATTTTGGACGAGGCGCTTACGCTGTTTGCTACCAAAGGCTTTCGCGCGACGACCGTACGGGATATCGCCGCTGCGGTAGGACTGCGCCAGGGAGCACTCTACAACCATTTTGCCAACAAAGAGGCGATACTTGAAGCCCTCGTAGGTGATCTGATGAGTTCGGCTGTGGTAACGATCTTTGAGGAGAAAGAGCCCGCCGACCTCTATCGACGCGGCAAAGGTCTATTGATGAGCATTGCGACAACCTTCAAGCTGCTCAGCTTTGATGGCAAAAACGAGGCGTTGTTTCGACTGATGATGCAGGAGCTGTACAAAAACAGCGCTATTCGCGATCTCTACCACGAATACTTTTACCAGCAAAACATCAAAAAGCTCTCCTCGATCTTTTTTATGATGATGCAGGAGGAGATGATTCGCTCCGGCGACCCGCTGCTGCTAGCCAATGAGTTTCTTGCACCGCTCTTTTTCTACCAGATGCAGGTGAGTCTGCTCAAGCTGGACGCCAAATCAACCTCGGCAGCCGTCACGATGTTTGAAAAGCATGTCGATGCTTTCTGGGATACCGTGCGCATCCCGGAGGAGAAGTCAGACACTCTCTTTTAGATATTTGAAAATATTAATATTAAACCTGATATAATATTGTTTAGTATTGATATTAAAGTATATGCTATACTATTTAGTATTAAGTTTAAAAAATATAGAAAAAATATGCCATTTTGATGAGTCCGTTTTGCCCTCGGTAAATATTGTGCTATAATCGTCTCTAAAATTACAGTCAAGGTTTGTTTGGATGAGGAGAGCGATCTATCTGTTATGGTTGGTGCTGGGGCCGAGTCTGTCCGTACCGATCCTGGCCGCCGAGGCGCCGGCGTCAAAAGTTTTTAAACGGTTTCCGATCGAGTCGGCGGTGATCTTGTACGATGTCAACACCACCGGCACGTCGGCTGGGCTGCAGACTCGCACGCTGGGAGTAGCCCGGATGGTCTTTGATCACTGGGGTGCCCGCGAACTCAAGGAGGAGGATGTCACTGAGGTCCAGACCGGCGATTTCAACGAGACCCGCAACAAGCACAGCTTGAGTCTGATCGACTATGGTACGATCTATTCAGTCGATTATGACGAAAACATCACCTACAAAACCCGCGATCGTGAGATGGACATGGCCATTGCGCAAGGCAAGGATCTCAGCGATGAGAACTTCGCCTTTCTCAAAGAGATCAAAGCTACGCGGGCCGGGAGCCAGACCATTGCGGGCTTGACCTGCGACCGGTGGACCTCCAAGGACCAGGAGGTGTGTCTCTATCAAGGGATCCCTCTCTATGTGCGAATCGATACGGAGGGGTTCCACAGCATTCGGACTGCTGTGCACGCGGTGATCAACAAGCCGGTAGCCGAGAGTGAGTTTGCCCTGCCCGCTTTTCCGCTGATCATTGACGAGGAGTACACCACCAACGAATCGGCCCACACGCGATCGGAGGATTATCTGCTGGCTTTGCAGGATCTCAAGGGAGCCCTCTCGCGCATGTCGATCAATCCGGCCGATACCAACTACACACTCACACCGGCCCAGGAGCGTGAGGTGATCAATGTACTTGGACAGCGCTACCTCGCCAAACAAAAACGCCTCCTGCCCAAGCTCAAATCGGCCTTTATCCTCGCCCGCCAATGTCTCCGCGAAGCCAACGCATCGGTCACGGCCCGCGCCTGCATCGATCCGGTCAATGCGATCAATGAGGCGCTGGGCGACAAGACGATCAATTTTGTCTTTGATGACTGGAACGCGACGCGACGCGACGCTGTTTTGCGGGCGATGGATCAGGAGATGAAGTATCTCGATGTCACGCTCAAATGCGTCGAAGAGCACAACCGCACCACCGATGTGATCGAGTGCACCGAAGGAAGACTGTTGCCGGCAGAGTAGTCGGCCCACCGTGTTATCTGCCCAAAGGAGTCATGCCATGAGTATCGGAACTGTGATCCTGGTCATCCTCGTTGCGATCGTCCTCTATCTGATCGCCATCTACAACAAATTTGTCTCCCTCCAGTCGGGTATCGATGCGGCCTGGTCGGATATCGACGTACAACTCAAACGTCGTCACAACCTGATCCCCGCCCTCATCGAGACGGTCAAGGGATACAAAAACTACGAAGCGGGTACGCTCGAGTCGGTCATCCGGGCCCGGCAGCAGAGCATCGAGGCTAAAACACCGGCCGAAAAGAGTGCGGCCGAGAGCCTGCTGGGTGCCTCACTGGGCAAGCTTTTTGCGCTGGCCGAAGCCTACCCGGAGCTCAAGGCCGATACGCAGTTTAGCAACCTCCAGGGTGAGCTCAGCCACATGGAGGATGCGATCCAGAATGCCCGCCGATACTACAACGCCATCGTGCGCGACTACAACGCCAGTTTGCGGTCGTTTCCCGATGTGCTCATTGCGCAGAAGTTTCGCTTCGAGCCGCGAGAGTTTTTTGAGCTCGATCCGCAGGAGGCCGATGCGGTACGCCAGATGCCGCAGGTCGATCTGCAGTAGGCGGACGATTATGCGCCGCCGCCCTGCTCTGCGTCGTATCGCGTGGCGTTGGCTTGGGCTCTGGTCTGGACTGCTGGTTGCTGCGAGTGCGGGCGAAGCGGTCGAGACCTTTGCCAGCTCGATCCGGGTGCATCCTTCGGGCGCGCTCAGCATCACCGAGACGATCGATTATGACTTTGGCACCGCGCAGCGCCACGGCATCTATCGCGATATCCCACTCGAGGTCAAACCCGATGGCGCGATGCGCCCGCGCCCGATCGGACTCGAACAGGTCTCGGTCAAGATGGAGGGGCATCGCGTGCCGGTTGCGCGCTCGAATATCGCATCTCAGACCGGCGGCACGATGCTGCGACTGCGTATCGGCGATCCTGCCAAACAGGTCACCGGTCGCCGCACCTATACCCTCTCCTACCGCGTACGCCGCGGCATCCTCCCCTCCGAACATGCCGGATACGATGCGGTTCGCTGGAATGCCGTCGGTACCGGATCGAACGTTCCGGTTCGCCATGCGCGTGCACAGGTGATCCTGCCCGAAGGCGTCGATCGCAGCGATGTGCGGGTGCGCGCCTGGCGCGGTCGATACGGATCGCACGACGACTCGGTGCGTATCAACTGGATCGATGCGCATCGGGTGGTTTTTTCGACCAACGCGCTGGAGCCACATGAGGGGATGACGGTCGAGGTGGAGGTGCCAGCCGGAACGTTTGGGGCGGCATCGCGCATCGAGGAGCCCGGTTTCTGGGAGCGGCTGCTTCGCAGCTGGCACTGGCTGGGGATCGGAGGGTTTTTGCTCTTGGTGTGGCAGTATGCACAGCGCTTCGGGGCGGCTGAGGCGCGTCCGAGCGACGCCATCGCACCCCAGTACTACCCTCCCCGCGGCCTGAGCCTGCTGCAATCTGGCCTGCTCTACGATGCATTCGCGCACCGCAACGATTTCGCCCCTGCGCTGCTGGAGCTGGCCTCACTGGGATGCCTGACGATCCACAAACCGCACGGCGGACCGGCCTGGCTGCAGCGCAAAGATGCGTGCGATGAGGGGGTCGCTCTGCAACCGGATCAGACCTATCTGCTCAAGCAGGTACTCTTTGAACACGAAGGAGTGTTTCGTTTCAAACGGGCCGATGAGCAACAGGCCGAGCATCTGAAGCATCGGATTGAAACGCTCAACAAAACCCTCTATGAATGGAGTGTTGAGGCGGGCTACATGCATGATAATCCCGAAAAAGCACGTACGCGTTTTGTGTGGCGAGCAGGAGGATTTGGGGCAGCACTGATGCTCGCGGCACTGATAAGCATGGGGTATGCACAGGGTGAAAGCATGATACCGATGGTGATGATGCTGCTGTTTGTTGGTATCGGTGCGTATGTCTTGATCTCAGCCTTGCGAAAAAAGGCTTGGAGCGGGGTGATATTTGCTACGATCTGGACAGGTATCAGTCTGCTGTCGTTTAAGGATACCCTGTTCAATCATGCCAAGTTGAGCGCGCTGCTTGCGTCGCCTCTCCTTGTGCTCATTGTGGTGCCGGTGGTTCTGTTCTATGCATATGCGCATATCGGGCCCTATACCCGGAAGGGACGTCAAATGCGGCGCTATCTTCAGGGATACAGGCTGTTCATTTCACGTGTAGAGAAAGATCGTATTCGGCGGTTTCTCAAGAGCGATCCACTCTATCTTGATCGCACCCTCCCCTATGCTGTGTTATTTAGGGTCGATCAGCACTGGATCGAGCTTTACGATCTCTTTGAGGTGCCTCAGCCGACCTGGTACGAGGGGGAGTGGCGCGACGTCGGCGAGATCGGCAGCGATGTCAGTTCTGCCATGAGCACACCCTCCTCAGAGAGCGGGGGCTTCAGTGGTGGTGGCGGCTTCAGCGGCGGCGGAGGCGGCGGAGGCGGCGTCGGATCGTGGTAACCTCTTTGCTGCTCTATCAGTGTTAATTTAATCCATTTTATCGCAACAAAATTGTAAATGTACGCGATCTTATACTTTTTCTTGCGCTGGCATCGGTTGGGTCGGTATGTTGCGCGGTGTGCAAGCTTTTTCGTGTCTGTTTATTGGAAATGTTGCCCGGAGTTTACGGGACTAAAGTCCCTGCCCCAGGTGGTATCTCACCCCTCTCTCATTCCATGATTCCCGATAAGAGAAAAGAAGTGCATTGGCATTCATCATTAGGTAGTGAGGCTTCGGCCTGCTCCAGATGTGCCACTTTTGGAGCGGGGGTTTTAACTCCCGTTGCATCTGGCCACTTGAGATGTAGGCTTCCGGCGTTGTTTTGTGGTTTTTGACGGGACTAAATTTGACGGGACTAAAGTCTCTGCTCCAAGTAGCGTCACCCTTCTCTCGTTCCATGGCTCCCGATGAGAGAAAAGAGGTGCATTGGCATTCATCATAGGAAGTGAGTCTTCAGCCTGCTCCTGATGTGCCACTTTTGGAGCGGGGGTTTTAACCCCCGTTGCATCTGGCCACTTGAGATGTAGGCTTCCGGCGTTGTTTTGTGGTTTTTGACGGGACTAAA
>CAZWMZ010000005.1:0-4388 GCA_964634965.1 uncultured Nitratifractor sp.
CGTGCAGTACTTGATAATTTTGTGTAACGCTTCAAAAGGATTGTGATGCCTGCCACCAAAACCCAAACCGAGATCGAGAGTGTGTGTACCTATTGTGGGGTGGGGTGTGATATTACCGGGGTGGTGGAGGACAATCGCATCGTCAAGGTCTATGCCCAAAATGATGGGGTGGTTTCGCAGGGCAAGCTGTGCATTAAGGGCAAGTATGGGTATGATTTTGTCGAGGCACATGATCGGATCCGCCAGCCCCGTATCCGCAAGGAGTTTATCGCCCGCAACCCCGAGATAGCCGATCGGTTCGGGGAGAAGCTGGCTCCGTTGGATGCGGAGTTTTTGACCTGCGATCTGGATACGGCGCTCGATATTGCCGCTTTCAAGCTCGAAGCGATCCGGCGCGAGCACGGCGGGGAGAGTTTCGGTGCCATCGGCGGGGCGCGCACGAGCAGCGAATCGGCTTATGCGTTCCAGAAATTCACCCGCCAGACGATGGGTTCACCCCACGTGGACAACTGCGCGCGGGTGTGCCATTCGCCCAGTCTGGCCGGCATGCGAGCCACCATCGGTGAGGGGGCGGCGACCAACCCCTACAACGACATCTATGAGGCCGAATTTATCGTCGTGATCGGTTCGAATACCATCGAAGCCCACCCCATCATCGCCAACCGCATCGTCGATATGGCCAAAAAAGAGAACAACCTCGCCGTAATCGATGTGCGCCATACCAAACTTGGCCGCCTTGCCAAACACGACTGCATCATACCCTTTGAGTCCAATCTGCTGATCTTGAACATGATGGCGTATGTGATTTTGGATGAAGAGCTGTACGACAAAAAGTTCGTCGCCACCCGTACCAAGGGTTTTGAGGCCTATCGTGAGCATATTTTGAACGATCCGTATGCCAATCCCCGCTTTTTCGAGCAGGTAGCCGGCTACGAGCATCTGGCCAAGCAGATCCCCAATATCGCCCGCGAATACGCCATTCGCCGTTCGATGATCTTTTGGGGGTTGGGGTTGACCGAACAGATCGACGGCAGTTATGCGGTGATGGCGGCGGTGCATCTGGCGCTGTTGACGGGCAATGTCGGTAAAACGGGTGCGGGGTTGATGCCCTTGCGCGGGCAAAACAACGTCCAGGGTGCCTGTGATATGGGATGCTTGCCCTACTATTTGCCCGATTATCAAACCCCTGAGACCATCGGCATGATGACCCCGCAGATGATCGAGGCGATGGAGCAGGGCAGCCTCAAGGCGCTGCTGAACATGGGCGAAGATATCGCCCACATCCACCCCGATCTCAATCGGATCGAACGGGCACTTAAGCGGCTGGATTTTTTGATGGTACTGGAGCTGTTCGAGACCGAGGTCACCCGTTTTGCCGACATCGTCATCGGGGTCAAATCGGCATACGAAAAGACCGGCGTTTACATCAACGCCATGCGCCGTTTGCATCTCTCGCAGCCGTTGGTGCAAAGCGATCTGCCTGATGACTGGGAGGTGCTTGCGCATCTGGCACGCCGCCTGGGTGACGGGAAAAATTTCGCCTTTGCCAGCAGCGAAGATGTCTGGAACGAAGTGCGCCGCGTAGCCCCGCAGCGCTTTAGCGGGGCAGCGTATTATCGGCTGGAGCGTCACCGCAAACGGGGAATGCAGTGGCCGATCTATCATGAGGATACGCCGGTGTTGCATCTACTCGACTTTCGCACCGAGGATGGGCTGGGACGGTTTGTCTATCACGGTTGGGAAAAACGGGGCATGGTTGAAGAGTTGCTCGAGGGTGACTTTGATGCCGGAGCCAACGGCCGCTACTATCTGACCACGGGGCGTACGCTCGCACACTACAACAACGCCGCCCAGACCAAACGCAGCCGCAAACTCCACACCAAATACGACGAAGACGAACTGCTCATGCCGATCGAAGACGAGGGGCGCTATGGCGATTGGGTGGTACTGCGCAGTGCTCACGGCGAGAGCGAAGCGTTGCGGGTACGCTACACCGACCGCGTGCACCCCGGAACACTGTTTGTCACCTTTCACCATGCCAAAAGCCGCATCAACGCGCTTTTTGGCCCCGAAGCAGACGAGCAGGTTCTCACCGCACGGTTCAAATCGGTCAAGGTCGAGGTTTTGTCCGTCGGCGATGTCGTTGCGTGTAGTTAAGATATGGTATCTTTTTGCGGGGCAGGCGTTGAATATCCACCAAGTCAACGTAAGTTTGAAACGAAGTTCATTGTTTTAGAGACGCCCTTTATACGATAACAAGTCTTAAAAGGTGGATATTCAACGCCTGACCCCCTCATTGACCCCCTCATTGTATGGCTGGGGGCAGCGAGGGGGTGACGAGGCGGACGAATGTGGTGTGCTTCAGCGGCATGACTCGAACTTTTTTGTCTGCCGAGATGTGTGTGCCAAAGTGGATCGAGACGGCTCCCTCTTTGGCGCGGGCGTAGATGCCTTTGAGGTTATGCGAGCGCTGGGAGGTCCAATAGGGGCCATTTTGTGTAAATGGAAAAAAGTCGGTCGCGATCGTCGGGTCGCCTGCGCGTGTGGGCGGCTGGATCAGCGAACGCAGTTCGTCCGGTGTCGGCAGGCGCCAGCCGGTAACGCCACAGCGGCGCTCCTGGTTGGTGCGCTGGATCAGGATCGACGTATCGGCCAGTGTAGGATCGAAACAGCGTCCACCCCCGGGATGACCGATGCCATCCTGGTACCACGAAAAGCTGCAGTGAAAGTCGTGAACCGATTCGTTGTCTTTTTTGACCTCCCACAACAGATGGGTTTGCGTATCGTAGACACACTTCCACGGCCCCTTCCAGGGGCCAAGCGGTTGACCCTTGGCGTCGATTTTGATGTAGCGGGTGTGCTGAGCAGGCTGGGGGTCGGCCGGGGGATTGCGGTAGAGAAAGAGCCCCACCGCGCCTGCAACGACACCCAGTAAGGTTGCGCGAACAACAGGGGTCATGACTTACTCCTCGAAATGCAATTGAACGGCTCGAGCTGAGCGACTGTGGGCGGTTTGAGCATGGTCGAATGCCGCAAACCACAAGCGAAGGCCATCGCGAATGGGCAGATCGTAGCGGGAAGGTGTCTGCAAAAACCGCACCATCTCCAGTGTCCACCATCCGTTGTGCCATGTGGCATAGGCCCGTACATCACCGCGATCCCCCTCATACTGGTTGGAGGTGTAGAGCACGGAGGGCATGCGGGTGCCGACTGGCAGTGTGTCGCGTTTGGCGCTCCAGGGACGATAGTCGTACCAGGAGTGGTAGCCGTCCGTTGTGCTGTCGGGCTGGTTGTAGGCTGCAAGGATCGCTGGATCGGATGGCAGGCGTTTGGGGGTGATGGTGTCGCGATGATACCAGGTCCAGTTCATGGTCAGTCCGCCGCTGAGTTTGGGGTCGGGGTGGTAGCCGGCTTTGTAGCGGCGACTGCCCACTCGTACCGCTTCGGGGGGGCCGAAATACTCATCATCCATCTGGCGCATATCGTTGATACGTACCGCTTTCCACTGCCACAGATCCAGATGCGAGCCGTCGGTGGTATAGTGGAGGCCTCGATGGTGCCAGCAGGGAGGCTTATCGGGCAGCGGCCTGGGACCCAGATGGGCCGTACCACCTGCACCCGGGAGGGCATTGTAGGTCGTCAGGATCGCGAACTTGTCTTCGTACCAGGTGCGCTCATCCCACCGGTAGAAGCCGTTGGCCGTGATGGTCCATCCGTGAGGGGTCTTTTGCAGCGGGAGATGGCGTACCGATCGGTCGGGATCTTCCCATCGTACCAGCAGATAAAATTCGCGACCGTTCTCAAATGCCTTGAGACGGACACGGCTCTGACCCAGTGGGAAGTTGGCACCTCCAAAGGTCACGAGTGTTGCTTCGGGGCAGCGACTCCAGACCGGATCGGAGGCGTTGCCATCGATGCGGACACCGACATTCTGTTGAACATGCCGCACCGTCAACGGTACCGTAGAGAACGATACCTGAGCCCAGCCCAGCAGCGCGATGCTGCCCACAAGCCATCCGACGAGCGCGATCCAGACTCCCCGCGTAGAGGGGATGAAACCAAACGCCGGAAGTACACCGACGCCTTTGCGGATCCATTTTAGCGAGAGGTGTGCCAGCAGATAGAGCCCCAGAAACAGCGCAGAGACAAAATGGATCGTCAGTCGGGGCAGGAAGCTCCACAGATCGAGGTAGAGCGCTGTGCCGCTTAGTAGAGTGACAACAAGCGCCAGCAACCCTCCCAGACTCATCCAGGCTGAGAGGGGCGAAGCGAGACGACCTTGGCGCCACGCCCCCCAGAGAGAACGGGCATACACAAGGGCTCCAACGATGAGGACGATCCATCCTGCTCCGGTGATCAGGTGTGTTGTGTGCATCAGACCCTGAGGC
>CAZWMZ010000006.1:0-2928 GCA_964634965.1 uncultured Nitratifractor sp.
CAGGATGACAAAGAGGCGATCCGCACGCTTCTTGACGAGGCGCTTGAGCGCAGTGACATCGTCGTCACCACGGGTGGAGTGAGTGTGGGGGATTATGATTTTGTCAAAGATATTATTCGCGAAAGTGGATTTGAGGTGCTCTTCAAAGGTGTGCGAATCAAACCCGGCCAGCACATCATGCTTGCTCGTAAAGGGGACAAATTTATCCTCGGACTGCCGGGATTTGCCTACTCCTCGACAGTTACCAGCCTGCTCTATCTGCTGCCGCTGATGGGGGCGTTTACCCATCGCGATCTGGCCTTGCCTGTGGTCGAAGCGACGCTGCGCGAGCCGTTTACCAAACGGGCGAAAAAAGCCGAATTTACCGCTTGCAACGTCACGCTCGAAGCGGGACGCTATTGGGTCGATTTTGCCGGCAAAAAAACGGGCACGAGCGCACTGCTGACCAACATGCTCGGCCACGGCGGACTGCTCTACACCACCGAAGAGGAGGGCGACAAGGCCGCCGGCGAGTCGGTGCGGGTGTTGCTCTACTGATCAGATGCGATGAAATCCACGTGCGACGAGTGCGCGGACTTTGAGATAATGCGCCAGATCGGCGGCGGTGACGCACCCTTGCGCGATCGCTTCGATGATGAGCTTTTTGTCGGTTTTGATGTTCATGATGATTTCCTTGGATTGGATTGATACCCGTACTATACACCTGGATATGGTTTTCAGAAAAAAATATGGCATATTGTCATACTTTTAGAAAAAAGATGTTATCATGCGACACATAAGCAGAAAAAGGAGATCGCATGGTAGATTTTATCGAAGTGATCGACAAGATCAAGGATATCATCTCGACCAAAAAGATCGGCGGTCGGGTCTATGACAAAGATGTTGCCAACGAGCTGGGTATCCCGCAGGCGACCTTCGCGACGATGAAAAAGCGGCGCGCGATCCCCTACAAAGAGATCATGGAGTTCGCCGCCCGCAAAAAGATCAGCATCAACTGGCTCTTTTTTGATCAATCCGCCGAGATGTTGCTGGAGGAGACCAATAAGTTTTTCAACGTACGCTACTTTGCCAACATTCGCGCCAGTGCTGGAGGCGGGGCGGAGGTGTTTGACGAAAACTATGAGACGATTACCCTCGATGAGACCGTCATGCGTAACATGGTGGGATTTGGCAACACAAACCTCGAAGCGATACATGTCGATGGAGAGTCGATGGAGCCGACCCTCAAGGACGGCTCGATTGTCTTTCTGGATCGCACCCAGACCGATATCGGCCGCGATGGTATCTTCGTCGCTGCGACGACTGCCGGTCTGTTTATCAAGCGGATTCGCCAACGCGCCGACGGCATGGTCGAACTCATCTCCGACAACAACGCCTACTCCCCCGAACTGCTCTCCCCCGATGAGGTGAGCATCGTAGGCAAGGTGGTGGGCAATATCGAAAGCGTGTAGGCAGTGCTTGACAGTTAGAAAGTAGAAAGTAGAAATTATTGGTTACTTGTGACTGTTTGCGCATGCGACGCAGCGTATGCTTTCGGGGCGGATTTTCATGCGTTCAAATTCGATGGGTTCTTCGCAGTCGATGCAGAGGCCGAATGTCTCCGAATCGATGCGGCTGAGTGCGTTGCGCAGGCGGGTCTGACGCAGGCGGGCTTGGTCGAGGATGCGCTGGTTGACGGCCTGTTCGTTGATCGCCTCCATGCGGGTGAGTCGCCCCAGTGAACAGTCGGGGGCGATGGGGCGCATGGTCTCTTCGAGCTGTACGATCTGCTCAGCGATGGCGTTGAGTTCGGTTTCGATCCGATGGCGAATCTGCTCTTTTTGATCAGGGGTCATGGGCATGATTTGGGAACTTTTTGGTATGATGGCCTCATTATAGCTCAAAGGAGGTGACACTATCATGGAAGGAATGATCGAGGTCAGTTATGTTGTCCTTTGTGAAAACGATGTCAACCGGTCGATTCCTCTTGGGGAGCTGATCGCCAACGAAAAGATCGAGCGTGCCATCAAAGCCGAGTTTGCCAAAGGAATGCGCAACCTCACCCTGTCAGCAGATGCCGAAGCAAAGGTGCAGATCAAAACCGCCAAAGAGACCCATGCCTTTCGCGCAAGCAAAAACGATTTTGCCGACCTGGTCGAACTGGCCGAAGAGCACGCCCGCAAAAACAAGCACATTAAAAAAGGATGCGAAGGAGTCGAGCTGGTTGATATCGTGACGGTCGATTGAGTCCTGTTGCGAGATTTGGGCAAAGCACTTTCCCAGCAAAAAAACACTATGATGAGGAACAGAGCCAAACCGATTGCGAGGTCGGGACGGAAAGCCACGGGTCTCATGCAGACAGCCGGGTTGCGCTCCCATTGGACTATGCTTTCTTTTCTGCTCGCTCCGATGTGCCGCAAGAGGCGGTTTGACCATCCAGCGCAGGAGTCTTTTAATGAAAAAAACTGCTTTGATTATCCTGATGGGTTTTGTGCTTGCTTCGATTGCCAACGCCCAACCGTACGATCCGAACCAGATCTATCTTCTCGAAAACCAGTTTACCGGCCAGTTGGCAGGCCAGTACGATGTCCAGCCGCCCCAGCTGGGGCCTCGCATCCTGACCAACGATCGGGAGATTACGATCCTGAGCAAGGTCGAAAACGGGCGGCGCTACTACAGTTTCTCTTCGCCCTACGGCATGCAGACCAACGATCCATCGCACTACCAACGTTTTGCCGCTCGGGGCGATGGCGAACAGCTCGGTGTGGCGCAACAGGGTGCGATCTGGTGGGAGATCCTCCCCTATGTCTCCCCCGAAGGGAAGCGCTATGGATATGTTTTGATTCGCAACAAGCAGACCGGCCTCTATATGATGGATACCGCCAATGCCCAGAACAGCCTCAGTCTTCGCGATCCTGACCGCACCTCCGGCTCGGGTGCCTATCTGGC
>CAZWMZ010000007.1:0-3009 GCA_964634965.1 uncultured Nitratifractor sp.
CCAATCCTGACCGAAAACATTACCGGTCTTGCTCGCATGATTCGCGCCTACGTGATCCCGGCCATGGAGAATGTCGCACTCTGGCATGAGCGGGACATCTCGCACAGCTCGACCGAACGTTTTTGGCTGCCCGACAGCTTCATTACGAGCGATTTTATGCTGCATCGCTTTAACAACGTGATCGCCCACCTCAATGTCATGCCGGAAAACATGATGAAAAACCTCAACCTCACCGGCGGGCTGGTCTTCAGTCAGCGGGTGTTGCTCGAGCTGCCCAAAGCGGGCGTGAGCCGCGAAGAGGCCTACCGCATCGTCCAGCGCAACGCCATGAAGGTGTGGGAGGAGATCCAGCAGGGCAGGGCGCCACTCAATGCAGAGGGTGAGAGTCTCTTCCTGCAGTATCTGCTTGCCGACAAGGAGCTGCGCGAAAGGCTCAGCGAGGCACAGATTCGCGATGCGTTTGATTACGATTATTACACCAAAAATGTTGATAAGATTTTCGAAAGGGTCTTCGGCGAGGAGTGAAAAAGGTTTATTTTCATCACCTGACCCCTGAAGTAATTTTGAAGTAACTTTAGAGTAAAATTCGACGTTTAATTCGAGGCCAAAACAGTCAAAAATCAGTCCAACAACAGGGGAGTTCATGATC
This sequence comes from uncultured Nitratifractor sp., assembly GCA_964634965.1. GTDB lineage: Bacteria > Campylobacterota > Campylobacteria > Campylobacterales > Sulfurovaceae > S017-3. The sequence continues at coordinate 650 of CAZWMZ010000007.1, forward strand.
AGGGTAGTCAAACGAAGCGGCAGGGTCGAAACGTTGGATGTTTCCAAGATCCAAAAGTATACTTCGGCAGCTGTCGAGGGGCTGGACGGGGTCAGTCAGAGCGAACTGGAGGTTGATGCCAAGCTCCATTTTCGGGACATGATCTCAACGGTCGAGATTCAGGAAGCCCTGATCAAAACAGCCGTGGACAAGATCGATCTCGATCGTCCCAACTGGACATTTGTTGCCGCGCGCCTGTTCCTGTACGATCTCTACCACAAAGTTTCGGGCTTTACCGGCTATATCCACCTGCGCGACTACCTCGAACATGGTGAAAAAGAGGGGCGCATACTGCTGGGTCTCAAGGACAAATATGACCTGGACGATCTCAACGACTACATTCAGCCCGATCGAGATCTGCAGTTTACCTATCTTGGGATTCGTACTCTCTATGATCGTTATCTGATTAAAGATCGCAAAGGCGAGCCGATCGAGTTGCCACAGCATCTGTTTATGGGCGTGGCGATGTTTCTGGCACAAAATGAGTTTGATTCGCAGACATGGGCCAAAAAATTCTACGATATCATCAGCAAGTTTGAAGTGATGGTGGCCACGCCGACGCTTTCAAACGCCCGTACGCCGCGCCATCAGCTTAGCTCCTGTTACATCGGTTCGACGCCGGACAACATTGAGGGGATATTTGATGGATACAAGGAGATGGCACTGCTTTCGAAGTTTGGCGGCGGGATCGGCTGGGACTGGATGCAGGTGCGGGGCATGGGATCGTACATCGATGGCCACAAGCATGCCGCCGGAGGGATCGTACCGTTTCTCAAGATCGCCAACGATGTCGCCATCGCCGTCGATCAGCTCGGTACGCGCAAAGGTGCTATCGCCGTCTATATCGAGCCCTGGCACATCGACGTGCGTGATTTTCTCGACCTGAAGAAAAACTCGGGCGAAGAGCGCCGCCGGGCACACGATCTCTTTCCGGCACTCTGGATCAACGATCTGTTCATGAAGCGGGTTCAGGAGGATGCGCAGTGGACGCTTTTTGATCCCTACGAAGTCAAGGAGTTGACTTCGCTGTACGGAGAAGCATTTGAGGCGCGTTATCAGGAGTACGAGGCACGCGAGGACATTGTGCGTGAAACCGTATCCGCCAAGCAACTCTGGAAAGAGATATTGCGCAACTACTTTGAGACAGGCAATCCCTTTTTGACCTTCAAGGATGCTGCCAATCGCGCCAACCCAAACCACCACCTCGGGGTGATCCGCAGCTCCAATCTCTGCACTGAGATCTATCAGGTCACCAACCCAAACCACTATCGGATTCGGGTAACATTCGAGGATGGCACTACCGCCTTATTTGAAGAAGAGGAGAGCGTGACTGTTGACAGCGGTATGTCCAAGCCAGCCAAAAAGATTACGGCTCTCGACTCGCTGGGAGGCAAGGCGATCTGGATGGTGGACAAGGAGAAGACCGATGGCGACACCGCGGTGTGCAATCTCGCCTCGATCAACCTTTCCAAGATCAACACGCCCGAGGAGATTGCACGGGTTGTGCCGACTGCGATCCGTATGCTCGACAACGTCGTCGATCTCAACTTCTACCCTCTGGCCAAAGTCAAAAAGACCAACCAAAAAACCCGTGCAGTCGGTATGGGAGTCATGGGCGAATCGCAAATGCTCGCCGAGGCACAGATTATGTGGGGAAGCGACGAGCACTTTCGCAAGATCGACGAGGTGATGGAGTCGATCAGCTACTACGCGATCAGGGCTTCCAGCGACCTGGCCCTCGAAAAAGGCACCTACCCCACATATGAGGGATCCGACTGGTCCAAGGGGATTTTCCCGATCGACAAGGCCAACCCCGAAGCGTGCAAATTGGTCGACCGGGGCGGCCTGTTTGGCTATACGCACGACTGGCAGGCGCTCAAAGAGAAGGTCAAAACCGACGGCATGCGCAACGGCTACCTCATGGCGATTGCCCCCACCAGTTCCATCTCGATCCTCACTGGCACTACTCAGGCAATCGAGCCGGTCTACAAGCGCAAATGGTACGAAGAGAACCTCTCCGGCCTCATCCCCGTTGTCGTCCCCAACCTCACCCTCGATACCTGGGCCTACTATACCCCCAGCTATGAGCTCGATCAGCGCGTACTCGTGCGCGCTGCAGCCATTCGCCAAAAATGGATCGACCAGGGCCAGAGCCTCAACATCTTCATCACGCTTGATAAAGCAAGCGGTCGATACCTCAACGACATCTACATGGAGGCATGGCGATTTGGTCTCAAGTCCACCTACTATCTGCGCAGCCAGTCGCCGGAAGCGGTTAAGGCTGAGGAGGGAGTGGAGGACAGAAGCGCCGAATGCGTCGG
>CAZWMZ010000008.1:0-2594 GCA_964634965.1 uncultured Nitratifractor sp.
CCTCGACACCAGAGCCATCCAGACAATGGAATGAAGATCTTTTTGCCATCCTCAGCCCCCTGCCTGTCGCCGACAAAAACCGACTCACAACCGCCTATCGTCAGGCCATTCGACACAACAGCATCACCGAAATCGATGCTTTCAAGCAGGCACTGAGCGATACGGTCAAACAGCATCGCCTCACCGCACTGGAACCGTATCTCGACGATCTCGAAACAGCGCTTGGCTCTTTTGATATCCAGGCGATGGAGCAGTTGCTTGATGCGTTTGGATCCGCACGCAAACACCTTGGGGCAGACGAAGGGCGTCCCTGAAAAAAGACCGATCAAAAGAGAACAATCCAACCCAAATCCTGCAACAGCTCTTTTGGCTCCCTGTGCCTCTGCCTCAATCTCTGGATTGCAACACCTCCAATGCCTCCCCACTCCCCAGCAACGGAATATCATGGCTGAAAAACGCCCGATCATTGGTGACAATGTAATCGCACCGTTGATTGCGTGCCATCACAAACTGTATGGTATCCTCCAAATCCTCAAAGGCAGGGTTTTTCTCCATGAGATATATCGCCTCATCGATCTCATCTCTGCCAAACTCCATCACGTTTACGAGACGGTTGATACTTTTGAGGCTGTTAAGAATCTTGCGACGGTCGGCTCCGGCGCGATTGAGGACATAGTACACTGTTGTGAAGAGGTCGCAGGTAGTATAAAGGGCATAACGGTCGGGATGCTGTATCAAATAAGCATAGAGCGCACGGCTATGAGCACTTGAGGGTCTGGGTGCATCGGCAATAATATCAATAAGCACATTGGCATCGAGAAAGATACGAATCATACAGCGTACCTGTCGGCCTTGATCTCCTGAATATCCGGGAGGGGCGTATCGGTATGCACCGACCCAATCAAATCCAACGCCTCATCGATTAGCTTCTGCTGCTTGCGCCTCGCAAGGTATTCGCGAATCGCATCCGAGACAACATGACTCTTCTTCTGGCCACTTGCCTTGACAAAAGCAACCAACTCATCCACAACCTCTCTTGGGAGCGAATAGAGCTCTTTTTTGTAGGGAGATGTTTGTGTCATCTCGGCTCCTTTATATACTTTTTATTGTGTAGTATATATTGTAAAGATTAATGTGTCAAGTTCCGTAGGTGCGACCATGTCGCACGCTTTTTCAGATATGGTTATTTTTGCGCTTCATGCCCCACCCTCCGCTTCACCCACACCATCGCCTCTTCGCGGGTGCGTACGTTGCCGCGTATCTGCTCTTCGTATACCGCATCGAGTATCTCTCCGAAGCGGGGTGAAGGCTTCATGCCCAGAGCGATGAGATCACGGCCGTGCAGCAAGGGTGCGGGGGGTGATTCGTAAACCCCCAGTGCTTTGGCGCGTTGGGCGAGCCATTCGCCGGCAGGATCGATGCCGCTGCGAGCATCGTCACGGTCGCGACCGAGGAAATCGGCTTTGGCAACACGTATGAGGTCTCGGATGGTGACCTGAGTACTGAGGCGACGGATCGTTTTGTCCCTGGCACCGTTGCGGTAATAGAGCGCCGGTTTGAGGTGGTGTTCAACCAGCGGCAAAACCGCCTCGACAAGTGCTTTTTCGTTTGTGAGCTGCTCCAGCATCACGCGAGTGGGCTCCACGCCGGCGGCTTCGTGACCGATAGAACGAATGCGGAGTGATGAGTGGGTCGTGGGTAGTGGGTTGCGGGTAGATGGATTGAAGGGTTCAACTTTGCCGTCGTATTCGATGGTGGTGTGGGTGGCTTTGCCTAGATCGTGGCAGAGGATGGCGAGCATATACACCAGTCGATCTTTATCCGCAATTTCTAATTCCTCATTTCTAATTTCTAATTTTTTTTCTAATTCTTTTGCCATCGCGTCCACCGCCATCATCGTATGCGTCCATACATCCCCTTCGGGATGATAGGTTGGATCTTGGGGTACGTCGATGATCGCATGCAGTGGGGGGAAGTAGCGCTCAAGGATCCCCAGAGAGCGCATCAGCTCAAACCCAATCGAGGGGCGTTTCGCGTGCAGCAGCAGCTTTTGCCATTCGGCCCAGACCCGTTCGCGCGGGAGTTCATCGAGTTGCCCCTCGACAACCATGCGACGGCACAGCGCAAAAGTCTCCTCGGCCAACTCCATCTCAAAACGTGCCGCAAACTGCACCGCCCGGTAGACCCGCAACGGATCCTCGATGAAGGTATCGGCATCGACATGGCGCAATACCCTCTCCTCCAGATCGATGCGACCACCATAGGGATCGAGCCATGCATTTTCGGCCACGTCGTACCCCATTGCGTTGATCGTAAAATCCCGTCGTCGTGCCGCTGCTGCAAAATCAAGCGTACCGTCGGTGGTGACACTAAATCCTGTGTGACCTGCTCCGGTTTTGACCTCAGTACGTGGCAAAGAGAGGTCGATCAGACGCGAACCTATGCGCAGCTTAAAGACCCCAAAGGCACGTCCCACTTCGTTGACCCTGCCCCAGCTCTGCAACACACGGGCAAACTCCTCGGCTCTCTCTACCCCATAGACCTCGATGTCATAATCCTCGATCGGAGCTCCCCGAAGCGCATCGCGCACTCCA
>CAZWMZ010000009.1:0-4521 GCA_964634965.1 uncultured Nitratifractor sp.
TGCGGCATTTATCATCGGTGCTGTGACAGCGCTGCTGGGAGGCAAGCCCGGCATGATCAGCGGCGCGACCGGTTCGGTAGCGGTGGTGCTGGTGGGGTTGGCCGCAGCAGCATCGCAGCGGCTTCAGGCTCAAGGCCTCAGCGGCGAAGCGCTGGCGATGGGCGTGCTCGATTATATCTTTTTGGCCACGATCGTCGCGGGGTTGATCCAGATTGCATTTGGACTGCTGCGATTGGGGAAATTTATCCGTCTGGTGCCGCTGCCGGCAATCTATGGATTTGTCAACGGCTTGGCGATCGTGATTGCGATGGCGCAATTTAAGTTTTTCGAAGGTCAAGGGTGGCAGATGTACGCCGTCGTCATCGCGACAATGGCGATCATGTATCTGCTGCCACGCTATACGACGGCGATCCCTTCCGGACTCGTGGCGATTGCCGTCATGACACTGGTCGTCTATGTGGGTCAGATCGATACGATCCGCATCGGCGATCTGGCCGACCTGAGTCCGTTCAAAGGTCAGCTCCCCTCTTTGCACCTTCCCGATACACTGCTCGACCCTTCGGCGTGGGCGATGGTGTTGCCGTTTGCGGTGATCGCGGCGCTGGTGGGGCTGATCGAGTCGCTCTTGACGCTGGCGGTTCTCGATGAGCTCAGCGGCACGCGCGGCAGCGGCAACCGCGAATGCGTCGCATTGGGGCTGGGCAACACCGCCAGCGGCTTTTTTGGCGGCATGGCCGGCTGTGCGATGATCGGTCAATCGATCATCAACTACACCTCCGGCGGTCTGGGGCGTCTTTCGTCACTGACGGCTGCGGTGGGACTGATGGTGCTGGTCGCTTCCTTGACCGATCTGCTCAACGTCATCCCCGTGGGGGTGCTGGTGGGGATCATGTTTATGGTGAGCATCGGGACGTTTGAGTGGAGCAGTTTTGGTCACCTGCGCACCATGCCCCGCAGCGATGCGTTCGTGATGGTCGCGGTGACGGTGATCACGATCTTTGCCGATCTGGCCGTTGCGGTGATCGCCGGGGTGATCATCTCGGCTTTGGTCTTTGCGTGGAAGCACGCACGGGTCTATGCCCGTACCCGCCCGCTGGGACAGCATGCCAGGCTCTACGAGCTTGACGGCCCGCTCTTTTTTGGTTCGGCGCAGGCTTTTGTCGATCTGTTTGATGTCCAAAACGATCCGGATAACGTCATTGTCGATTTTAAAAACGCACGTGTCATGGATGCCAGCGGGGTCGAGGCGATCGAGAAGATCACCGAACGCTACGCCACAGCGGGCAAATACCTCACCCTGCGTCACCTGAGCGACGACTGCAAAGCCACCCTCACCCGCGCCAAAGCCCAGGCCAACATCACCCACGAACCCGACGATCCGGAATACAAAGTCGCACGGGATTATTAGAAGATCTCACCTGCTTGAGGGTATCTCTAAAAACAGTTTTATCTGGGCAAAGCAGACCCAAAGCACATCTTTAATGGGGCTTGGCCGCAGTCAAGTCAACAAGGTCTAGCGCGATCCAGACGAAAGATCTCGATGCCCATAAGCTGGGCTTTGCAGCCGCGGACGGGCATTTATTGCCCGACCTCGCTTCCTTTGAGTGTTGCAACCGCTTCGGCGATGTCGTCCTGGCGCATGAAGTGTTCGCCCACCAGGAAGGCATCTGCGCCCGCGCGGCTGAGTTCGACGACTGTGTCGTGATCGTGAATGCCGCTCTCGGCGACAATGATCTTGGAGTGTGGGATCAGAGGGATCAGTTTGTGGCTGAGCTCCATATCCATCTCGAAGGTCTCGAGGTTGCGATGGTTGATCCCGATGATGTTCGCACCGGCGAAGATCGCTTTGGTCAGATCGACCTTGTCGTGCACCTCTACAAGCGCCTCCATCCCCAGATGGAGCGCATACTCGACCAGCTCCTTGAGCTCTTTGCGGCTGAGCGCTTTGGCGATGAGCAGAACAAAATCAGCGCCAAAAGCCAGCGCCTCGAGGATCTGATATTTGTCGACGATAAAGTCCTTGCGCAACAGCGGCAGGTTGACATACCGGCGTACCATCCCCAGATACTCTTTGTCGCCTTTGAACCAGTGTGGCTCTGTCAGGATCGAGAGGGCATTGGCACCGCCCTCTTCGTACGCATGCGCGATCGCGATCGGATCAAAATCTTCGCGGATAATCCCCTTGGATGGGCTCGCCTTTTTGACCTCGGCGATGATGCGATAAGGCTCTGCTTCGGTCGCTTTGAGTGCGCCGTAGATATCCTTGGGGACGAAGGGATTAAACGAAAGCGAGCGCCCCAGCCACTCCATGGGGTATTCGCTTTTGCGCTGTTCCAGATCCTCCCGGGTCTTTTGGATGATCGTATCAAGTATGTCGGCCACGGCTCCTCCTATCGGTGCGACATGCACGCTTTGATGGCTTTGAAGTGATCCTGGATCTCTTTTTCGTTTCGGCTCCCTGGCTGGATCACTTTGAGAATCAGCTTGTAGGCATTGCGGCACTCTCCTTTTTTGTAGAGTCCCCACGCCAGCGAATCAAGGTAGTAGGGGTTGCCTGGATCCTTGCCGAGGGCGCGTCGCACAAGACCGATCCCTTTGTTGATCTGTATGTCGTGATCGATCAGGGTATAACCGTAGTAGTTTAGATACATTGGGTCGCTTACGCCTTGATCGATCGCCTTTTCAAACAGACGCCTCATCTCGCTGAGCACGCCGGGTGTCACCTGCTGTTGTTTGCGTGCCGCTTCGTAGATCAGTATCGCACGCTCCGCCAACCATTTGGGATCGTTGGTGCGCAGATACATGGTCCGAGTCAGTTCGGTAGCTTTGGCAAAGAGACCGTACTCCTTGTAGATACTGTAGAGGAGCGTTTCGTTGCCTTCGGTTTGCTCCAGGAAACGAATCAAACCTTCGGTATCCTTCAGAAAAAGCGAAATCTCGATAATCTTTTGCAAAAAATAGTTTTGAGGATCTCGACGATAGAGACGTTTGTAGAGATCGAGTACTTTGTCGTAGGCTTTGGTACGTGCGTAGAGCTCGATCAGCTTAAAGTAAAAACCCACCGTCGCATCGGGGTGGTCGTGCAAGTGGCGCTCCAGCACTTCGATCGCTTTGTCTGTTTTTTTGAGCTTGAGAAGATAGAGCGCCGCCATGCTCGAAGCTGTCTCTTCATCCGGAGACTGCGTATAGGCTCTCTCCAGCAGTCGCAACGCATCACGGTACTGCCCCAACTCAGCCTTGAGCGCACCAAACTCACGCAACGCTTCGGCTGAAACCTCTCCTTGCGTCAGGTAGGCATCGACGATTTCATCGGCCTCCTTGAGGTCGCCGGTCTCTGTGTAGAGGGCAGCCAGTACAAGATAGAGTTCTCGATCGTGATCGGTCGGATGATGGGTAACCCACTGAGTCAGCGTGGCAATCGACGCTTCGATCCGCTGCCGAGATGCCAGTGCATCACGCGCTTCGCGGATCAAATACTCCTTGTTGCCGGTACGATCAAACAGGCGCCGATAGAGTGCGCGGCTGGTGTTGTAGTCGCCGGCATCTTCACTGAGAATCGCCTGAACGATCCAGCGATCTTCGATTCCTGGATCGATGCGGGATGCATGAGACGTTTTTGCCGCCGCACCCATCACCAGGCCCATGATGATACCGACAACCAATACTGTTTTTTTGCAATGCGTCATACGATACCCGGACACTCGTTGCGTACCTCTTCTTCATTGGATTTGAACGTTTCCCAGAAGGGATAGGTTCGACACTGCCGCGGCCGAACCGGATAGATCGTACACCGCTTCTGCTCTGTATCAAAAAAGATACAGGCAAAATCTCCCTGGCTGATCTCTTTTTCGGTCAGCGAATAGCGGTGTTTGACTTTTCGGAGGTACATTCTACCGAAATCTTCTAAATCGAGTTCTAAAAAATCAGCAATCGCGTTCATCTCATCGTAGCGTACCCAGATGTAGCCACTCTCACCGGTACAACATGCGCCTCCGCACGCAGCACATGCTGTGGGATCAAACGCATAGGGGTATCCCTCTTTTTGTATCCAGGTTTCCCGAAGCAGCTCGGAACGATCCGATAAAGAGAAAGAAGGCATATTCTTTGAAAAAAAAGGGAGGGAAGAGGCGGGAACAGCCGACCGCATTCCGATACGGAAGGGTCGGATGCTAGGGCTATCAGAGACCCGGAATGGCACTACCAAGTGCGAGCAAAGCCAAACCGGCAACCACAAACCAAAATGCGTTGCCCGAAACAAACGGAATGGCCACCAGGCCCAACTTGACGACAACGCCCAGCGCGCCCAAAATAACCGAAATAATCCATGTAACTACCTTAGGTGCATTCATCTTGACTCCTTGTAATGCTATAATGTAGACAACCAATTATAATTAATTTTCTTATTGTTTACCTTAAACAAACAGGCTAATTGAGCTTTTTTATCCCGATTGGGCCCCTGTGATGCTGTGCAGATCGGCTCGCCGGAAGGCGGCCTGCGCCTCAGACCGGTAACGGCTCCGG
>CAZWMZ010000010.1:0-7015 GCA_964634965.1 uncultured Nitratifractor sp.
CGCCATTTGGTTCGTTTGGGCATCAACATGATTATTCACCTCTCTTTCTCGAAGTTCGACGGCCACCCTCGCGCTCTTTGGGCTCGGGCTGGATCCCTTTTTGGAGGACTTCGCCTTTGAAGATCCACACTTTGATTCCGATGATGCCGTAGGTGGTGTGCGCTTCGGCAAAACCGTAATCGATCTTGGCACGGAGGGTATGGAGGGGTACACGTCCCTCAAGATACCATTCGGTCCGCGCCATCTCTGCACCGCCCAGACGACCGGCGACAGAGATACGGATCCCTTTGGCGCCCGACTTGAGTGCGCCCTGGATCGCCTTTTTCATGGCCCGGCGAAATGCCACGCGACGCTCGAGCTGGGTAGCGACGTTTTCAGCTGCCAGCTGTGCAGAGGCCTGGGGATGTTTCTCTTCTTTGATATTGATGGCGATCTCTTTGCCCAGCATCTTGACCAGATTCTTTTTGAGCTTCTCAATATCGGCGCCTTTTTTGCCGATAATGATACCCGGACGTGCTGTCACGATCGTCAAGCGAACCTTTTTGATGGTGCGCTCAATGATGATGTTGCTTACCCCCGCATAAAAGAGCTCTTTTTTCAAAAACTTGCGGATGGTGTAGTCTTCGGCAATAAAGTCGGCGGCGCGATCTCTGGCAGGAAACCAGCGCGACTCCCAGTTGCGGTTGATGCCGAGTCTCAGACCGATCGGATTGACTTTCTGACCCATTACGCTTCCTTTTGGTTTAGAATGTGTTTTGCATCGGCAACCGACGCGCTGAAATCCCCTTTGAAGGTGTGCTTCTCTTCCATCATGGCGATCTGCTCTTCGGTCATGTTGGCCACATCTTCAATGGTGTGGATCCCTTCGTCGTTGAGTTTGGCAGCATAGACCTTGCCGATCCCTTTGATCCGGGTCAGATCGTCGTCACGGCGCGCGCTCGCTTTTTTTGCGGCCGGTTTGTCGGCACTTTTTGCTGGAGCGCTCTTAGTTTTGGCCGACGGGGATGCAGGTTTCCTGGCCGGAGTGTCTGCAGCTTTTTCAGCCGGTTTTTTGGACGGTTTTTTGGAAGCGTTTTTCGAAGCTTTGGCTGCTTTGCGAGCCGCTTCGACCTCCTCGACCGGTGTCACTTCGACCCAGATGTGGGCCGTGGGCTTGATGATCCGACTGGCCGTTCCTCGGGCGCGCGGTCGCCATCGCTTCATCACGGCAGCTTTGTCAACGCGACACGAGGTGATGATCACCTCTTCGGGCTCGTATTCGCCGTTGGCCACCGCCGAAGCGATCACGCCGGCGATAATGCCCGCAGCTTTGTTGGGCATAAACTCCAGGGACGCCAGCGCCAGCTCGGCATTCATGCCCTGCACCTCTCGGGCGACCAGACGGGCTTTGGTCGGTGAAACACGCACAAATTTCAATACAGCTCTGCTCATCTTAGCCTACCTTCTTCTGGACACTGCCTTTGTGTCCTTTGAATGTTCGGGTCGGTGCAAATTCGCCCAACTTGTACCCGACATGGTTTTCGGTGATGTACACCGGGATAAATTTGCGGCCATTGTGGACGTTGATGGTCAACCCGATGAACTCAGGGAAGATCACCGAACGACGCGACCATGTCTTGATCGGCTTGGTCGACTTCTCCTCTTTGGCCTTGAGCACCTTTTTCATCAGATGCGCATCGATAAATGGACCTTTTTTTGTTGATCTAGCCATGTGTATCCCTTATTTCTTTCTTCGTGAGATGATCAGCTTGTCGCTCGCTTTTTTCCGGCGGGTTTTATACCCTTTGGTCGGCATACCCCATGGAGAGACCGGATGGCGACCGGAATTGGTCTTGCCCTCACCGCCTCCGTGCGGGTGATCGATCGGGTTCATGGCCGATCCGCGCGTCTGGGGTCGAATCCCCAGATGGCGGCTGCGACCGGCTTTGCCGATGACGATGTTGGCAAACTCTTCGTTGCCAACCGTGCCGATGGTTGCCATGCACTCACCCAGAACATAGCGCATCTCGCTGGAGGGGAGACGGAGCGAAACGTATTTGCCCTCGCGTCCCATGATCTGAGCGTATCCGCCGGCACTGCGTGCGAGTTTGCCTCCCTGGCCGGGATTGAGCTCAATGTTGTGCACCAATGTACCGACGGGGATGTTTTTGAGCTTCATCGCGTTGCCGGCTTTGATGTCCAGTCCGCTTTCGGCTGCCTGCACTGTATCGCCGACCTTGAGGCCTTTGGGCTGCAGGATGTAGCGTCGATCGCCATCGGTGTATTTGATCAGGCAGATGCGGCAGTTGCGATACGGATCGTACTCGACGGTCGCTACGGTACCGGGGACACCAAACTTGTTGCGCTTGAAGTCAATGATGCGGTAGAGCTTTTTGGCGCCAGCCTGTCGGTGGCGCGACGTGATCCGTCCGTAGCCGTTGCGTCCCGCATGCGCCGGCAGCTTTTTGAGCAGGGCACGCACGCTGGCTTTGGCCGTAATGTCCCCACTGTCGAGGTTGGTCATATACCGTCGACTCGGGGTGGTCGGTTTGTAGGTTTTAATCGCCATCGTCTCTCCCTTATACGCTTAAGCTTTCGATTTTGGCATCTTCGGGGAGCTTGACATAAAACTTTTTACTGTCCGGGCGCTTCCCTTCGAGCCCTTTGAATCGCTTCACTTTTCCGTGAACGCGCATCGAATTGACGCGCAGTGGCTTGATGCCAAAATATTCACGGAACACCTCTTTGAGTCCATTTTTGGTCATGCGGGGACTGGTCTGAACCACCAAAAACCCCTCCTCCTGAAGATTCAGGCTCTTCTCGGTATACAGGATCGATTTGATATCGGTAATGTCTGCCATCTCATGCCTCTTTCGTCAATTGTTCGTATACGGATTTTTCGATCACGACCGCATGGTAGGCGGCAACGAGGTATCCGTTGAGTTCGTTTGCCTCGATCAGGTATGCCTGCTGGAGGTTGCGAAACGCCAGAAAGGTTTTGTCATCGATCAGCTCTTTGACGACCAGCAGATCGCGCTGCTCGAAGCCATCGAGAAATGCTTTGGCCTCTTTGGTCTTGCCCGATGCGATCGTCACGTTTTCGACGACAAACAATTTATCGTTGGCTGCTTTTTCGGCCAGCGCATGCATCAGCGCCAGGCGTTTCTGCTTTTTGTTGACCTTCTGCAGGTAGTTGCGATCGGTGCTCGGACCGAACACAACCCCGCCGCCACGGAAGTGCGGTGCACGGATCGATCCCTGACGGGCGCGACCGCCTCCCTTTTGAGCGAACGGCTTTTTGCCGCCGCCGCGTACGGCCGAGCGGTTCTTCGTCTGCGCGGTGTTGGCGCGCAGGTTGGCTGCATAAGCCTTGCAGTAGAGATAAAGGTTATGCGGGTGGACCTCCAGAAAACTCTGAGGAAGGTCGCTGGTCTTGATGATGGTTGCTTTACTCATTTGACGATCCTTACCAAACCTTGGGCTCCGTTGTGTCCGGGCACGGCTCCTTTGAGCACCAAAATACCGTTTTCGGCATCATACGAGAGCACCTCGTTTTTAACCGTAACGCGGGTGTTGCCGTACTGACCGGGCATCTTCTGTCCGGGCTGCACACGGCCAGGCCACTCGGCGTTTCCGATCGAACCGATGCGGCGACCAAAACGGTGTCCATGCGAAGCGGGTCCGCCACCAAATCCGTGACGCTTCATGCCGCCTTGAAATCCACGACCTTTGGTTCGGAAGGTACTCTTCACGACCGTCGCATCCGCCAGCGGCGCAGTATCCAGATCGCCCGGCTGGGTTCCTTCGGCTACTTGAAGGGTCTTGAATCGGTTGAAGATCTTATCCACGCCGTACTTTTTCTGCTGGCCCTCGATGCTTTTGTTGATCTTTTTGCTGCCACTGTAGGCGACCAGCGCTTTCCCATCTTCGCGGACATCGCATACCTTTGCCTCGACCACTTTCAAGAGGGTGACCGGAACAGCGGGAACATTGATGGTACGGCTCATGCCGATTTTTTCTACGATAAATTCCATTCCTTACCTCCTTATTTGTCCATCGAGCGGATTTCGACTTCGACTTCAGGAGCGAGGTCGAGTTTCATCAGCGAATCGATGGTGTCAGATGTGGCCGAAACGATCTCGATCATGCGCGCATGGATGCGGATCTCGAACTGTTCACGGCTGTCTTTGTTGATATGCGGCGAGCGCAACACAGTATACCGCTTAATGCGCGTGGGCATCGGAATCGGGCCGCGAATCTCGGCACCGGTGCGTTTGACTGCGTCCACGATGGCAGCGACTGAGCGGTCCAGAACTCGGTGATCGTAAGCTTTAAGCTTCAATCGTATTTTTTCCATTGGTTTCCCTTTAAAGAACTCGTGGGTACTACCCACAGATGGTATTGGGGACACGCTCCGCCAGAGCGGTCGTGCCCATATCGGTGCCCAATTTGGGAGGGAGAGTATAGCGGAAGCCCTGTTTGAAACAGCTGGATTGTGACGAAAAATATGATATGATATGCAAAACGTTTCCTTTCAAGGAGGAAAAATGAACGAATTGCTGGAGAGTTTCTATGTTGCCCGCGTCAAAAATCGTCGCTTTTATCCTCGAAAGCTGCATCTGAATCTAACCGGTTCATTTCACCTCTATGGAGCGCGCGGTACCGGCAAGAGCACCCTGGTAGTCGACTACCTCCAAACCCTGCCCGACGCGAGTTGGCTCTACATCGATTGTCAGGATCCGATCTTTGCACTGGAGGATATCGATGCGGAGGATATCGAAGCATTCGTCGCAGATGAATCCATTGCGACGGTGGTGCTTGATCACTACTATGATGGATTTTTGGAGCGCATGCCGCAGGTTGAACAGTGCATTGTGGTTGCACGGCATCGCTTGAGCTCCCTGCCTTTTCCTGCGCGGGAATTGTACGGGCTGGACTATGAGGAGTTTTTGTCGTTTGGCTCGGATCGCACACCGGCACAGAGCTTCAACCGTTTTGTACGGGTCGGCACACTGCCGGCGCTGGCACACGACGATGCGCACACGTTTGCCGCGACCATGCGCATGGTCTTTCATGCTGCGTTTGATGAAGAAGAAGCACGCCTGATGCTGATCCTCTCTCGCTACCAGGGCAGCCGTATCAGCGTACATCAGATCTACACCTATGCCAAAGAGTACTTTCGCATCTCCAAAGACTGGACCTATCGTACCGTACGACGCTTTGAGGAGGAGCGGCTGCTCTTTTTCCTGCCCAATCACGACGGTAGCCGGGTCCGAAAAATGCTTGTTTATGACTACGCACTGGCCAAATACCTCAGCAAAACCCAATCGTTTCAAGTTACGTTTGATGCGATGGTCGCTCTGGCACTGATCAAACACGGCTACCATCTCGAAGCGCTGACGCCCTCGGGCTATCGCGAGGGTGATCGTGCTATCTTTCCAATGGCATTTGTTGACGATGTGGGCGCATGGAAACGCCTCTACGACCGCATGCCACTCCTCAAACGGCTCAATATCCACGCCATTGTCGTCGTCACCGTAAACAACCGATTTCAATGCGATCTGGGAGGGGTCGTATGCGAGGGGGTGCCTTTTTTTGAGTGGAGCGTAGCTACGGCATAAGTATCAATTGCTTTTGCGATCTTTTGAGGTGAGCCTTTTGTGGGTTATCCGGGCCCAAAAACGAAACAAGAAGCACCTCCCGCCAGTGACCTGCGGCACCCGGCCAGACGAGGTGGGCT
This sequence comes from uncultured Nitratifractor sp., assembly GCA_964634965.1. GTDB lineage: Bacteria > Campylobacterota > Campylobacteria > Campylobacterales > Sulfurovaceae > S017-3. Next base: position 5,720 of record CAZWMZ010000010.1, read on the forward strand.
GCTATGTTCCCATCCTGACCCGTTGCCCCGAACGACCGTCGCACAGGGCTGACGAAAGGCGGGGGTATTATAGCAGAGTCTTTCTAATAGCTCTTTTATTAAAGATCAGCTATAATGGCGCCCTGCCAAATAGAGAGGTGGCCGAGTGGTCGAAGGCGCACGCCTGGAACGCGTGTATAGGGCAACCTATCGAGGGTTCGAATCCCTTCCTCTCTGCCATCACCCCTCTGATCCACTAAACTTTTTATAACACATATCCCGGTCAAAACCTCAGAAGATTTTTCAACGCATCGCAAAGAGAGCAAGACTCTATCCTGTTGGAACCTGCACGCTTTTCAGGAAAGGCTCTCTCTACCTCTTTTGATCCACGTTCCGCATCGCAGCTGCCTGCCCCAGCGCAATGGCTCCGTCGTTTGGGGGGATGATGGCGGGGAGGTGGGCCTGAGGGAAGCGGGTGAGGAGTTGTTCGACGAGGATGCGGTTTTGGAAGACACCACCGCCCAGGACGAGGGGGAGGTGGGCATAGGGGGCGTAGGCGGTGGCGATCATCTCAACGAGCGTGTGAAAAAAGCGACTCACGGCTACCGAGACATCAGGCTCGGCGATGAGGGCGGTGATAAGGGGGCGCAGGTCGAAGACACCTTCAGTATCGCTCAGGGGATACGTGCCCAAGACAGTGGGGTCGTAGAGGGCTTCGAGCATCATGCCACTTTGGCCTTCGTAGCTCAGGGTCTGGACGACACCGGTGAGTGAGGCAACCGCATCAAAGAGCCGTCCGACCGAGGTGGTCAGGGGGGTGTTGAGGCCTTTGCTCCATGCGGTGTAGAAGCGACGCAACTCCCCCGCATCAAAGGCGCGGGTAGTGGGCGTGTCCATCGTGAGTGCCGATTCGCCGTAGGTATCAAAGAGCAGGCTCAACGCCACCCGTCGGGGTTCGCGGATTGCTCGTTCGCCTCCGAGCAATCGAAACGCACCGATATGGCCGACCCGTTCGTATCCGTCATAATCGCACACGAGAAACTCCCCACCCCACAGTTCGCCGTCTTCGCCATAGCCGGTACCGTCAAACGCAACCCCAAATACGTTGCCAGTGATCCGCTTTTCGGCCATGACAGCAAGGATGTGGGCGTGGTGGTGCTGGACAGTGTGGCGTTGCAGAGTAGGATTCTCACGGGTCAGTTGCTGTGCTGCGTGGCTTGAGGCATATCCCGGGTGGCGATCGTGGACGATCACTTCGGGCTCAAAGCCATACAAGCGACGCAACGTAGCGATGTTGCGCTGAAAATACTCCACCGA
>CAZWMZ010000011.1:0-5011 GCA_964634965.1 uncultured Nitratifractor sp.
CTTGCCGTCTCGACCGATACCAAATTCAGCCACAAGCGCTTCGTTGAGACCGAACCGCTGCTCAAAGGTCTTAAGCTCACCATTGGTGCCGACCCCACGGCGGAGGTCTCTCGCAAATTTGGTGTCTTGATCGAAGATGCCGGTATCGCTCTGCGCGGCCGCTTCCTCGTCAATCCCGACGGCGTCATCGTCGCGCAAGAGGTTCAGGCTCCACCAGTTGGACGCAGCGTCAAAGAGTTTATCCGACAGATCCGTGCCCATCAGCATGCACACACGAGCGGTGAAGTATGCCCGGCCAACTGGTCGCCTGGCAAAAAGACCCTCCCGGTCAACACCGATGCCGAGCCGATGACCGGACGCGTAGGCGACTACGTCACCGTCGAAGAGCTGCTCTCATAACCTCCCTTCGTCATTCCCTCTCCTTGTATGCCCCGCCGCAATGGCGGGGACTTTCGTGGATCAATCTTGTTTACCGTCGATTAATAGCTCTGCGCTATACTGCCCTCAACAGAACGCTTCCTGTCTCCTTGTTTTACTACGCACTGCCGTGCAAAAGTGCATCCTTTGTTTTGGAATCTCACACACGCACTTTTGCACACCACATATCAACCTCGCCCTGCTTTACAATACATGACTGCAGCAACGCTTATCTGGCCCTTTATGATATGTGCAAACAGAAAGAGGTTAGAGCTCTGCACATGGCTTGGAGTCCAACACAAGACAAAGCGCTTCCATAAGTGCTTCTTTTTCTATGCGGCGAATGGTGCGGTCGTATGTGGCAAAATCGAGGCCTTTTTTGGCGAGGCGCTTTTGCAAAATGATCGCTCCGCCATCGAGTTCTGAGGTGACCCAGTGGACGCTGACACCCCCTTCGGGTTCGCCATCCTCCCAGCTGCGACGAATTGCATGCAATCCCTTGTGGCGAGGCAAAAGCGACGGATGGAGATTGATCGCGCGTACCGTATCGGTAAAGACCGGCGTGAGAATACGCATAAACCCCGCCAATACCACCAGGTCTACCTGCCAGGACGCCAGCGTTTGGACCAGATCGCGGTCGAACGCTTCGCGCTGCGTATATTGATCGGATGCCAAAACCACTACTGGGATACCAAAACGCTCCGCTACAGCGATCCCGCCGGCATCGGGACGATTGCTGATCGCTACAGCGATTTCGATGCCGTATCGGGGTGCATGTTCGGCCAGATAAGCCAGATTGGTTCCGGTCCCGCTGAACAAAACGGCGATACGATGCCTCATCTCATCTCCGCCAACGCATCGATCAGATCGGTCGGCAGCATCGCATACGAGGCGCCGCGATACGTACGCGCAGCCTGCGTCAGCGCCAGCGACCCCTGAATGGCTGCATCGAGCGCGCCGTACCCCTGCGCCATCAGCGCAACGATCAATCCACTCAGCACATCCCCGCTGCCTCCTTTGGAGAGGCGCGATGAACCCAGTGGGTTGATGTAGATCATACCCGCTTGTGCGATCAACATATTGGCACCTTTGAGCAACAAAACCGCATGGGGATAGCGATCGCTGAAACGCCGCACAAACCCAAACCGATCCGACTGCACCTGCGCGACATCTACCTCCTCGCCAGTCAACTGCCGCCACAGTACGGTAAACTCTTTGGGGTGGGGTGTCAGCACAATCTCGCGTTCTTTGTGTTCGAGGATCGACAGCAACACCTCGTGCCGAAAACTATCCGCATCAAGGAGAATCGGCCGATGCGATTCGACCACTTCTGTTTGCAAAAAAGCCTCTTCAAAATGGTTGCCAATTCCCATGCCAACAGCAATAGCTGTGGCGGTTGCAGGGATCTCGCCAGCATGCATCAGGTAGGGCGGAGGCGTGATCGCTTCGTGTGCGACCAGTGTCGTCAGCCCGGCGCCAAACCGTGCGGCGGCCATCGCCGCCAGGATACCAGCCCCCTCTTTTTCACCGCACAAAATCACTGCATGACCGTAGGTGCCTTTGTGTGTCACTTCGGCATCGTCCCGTCCAGGCAGCGCCGTATCCTCCTCATCAAGCAGGTAACTGGCTACCGGCTCATCCATCGTATAGTAGTTGTAGCGCACCCCGAGATCCACCCGCACGATCTCACCGGCGACCTCTTTGACCGGATCGTTATAAAGCGCCTCTTTGCGTGCTCCCATCGTAACGGTCACATCTGCATCAAACGCCAGTGAGGGGATGTGGCCCCGTTCGTCCACTCCGGTCGGAATGTCACAGGCGATCTTGAAGCCATTGAGATCGTTCATGCGATCGACGATCGCTTCGGCGGCAGCGTCCAGTGGACGCGACAGACCCGCTCCAAACAGCGCATCGACGACGATATCGGCCTCAGCAATGGTCTCGACAAGCGTCACATACTCCAGCTTGCGCACCCGCTCCAGCTGCAGTTTCGCCATCGGCGATCTGGCGCCAAAGGGCAGATACAAACGTACATCCGAAAATCCAAACTGCATCAACCGTGCCAACGTGATCCCATCGGCGCCGTTGTTGCCTGGACCCGCCACGATCAGGATCGATCGCGCTTCGGGAAGATGGTGCCGGATATACTCCTCGATCCCCTGGGCTGCATGCTCCATCAAGATCTCTTCGGTCAAACCGTATTGGTCGTAGCATCGCTGATCCATCGCATAGCAGTTGGTAAATACTTTTCGCATCGCATCATCCCAAAATTGTCTTACTCAAAGGATACCAAATTTTAACTGTTTCTTCTAAATTTCTAATTTCTAATTTTCATTCATCTCACTCTTACACGTTTTTAGGTAAAATGCCGCACTTTGTCGTTTGCCCTGACTGCTTGATCTTCAGGGAAAATCCACGACAGAAAGGGGGTGTTCGCTTATGCCAGGAATTGTCGTCGGTACACGTGATTCGTTCGAAGATGCTTACCGCAAATTCAAACGCCAGTGCGACCGCAACCTCATCGTCACCGAGGCACGCGCGCGCCAACACTACGAAACCAAAACCGAAAAGCGCAAAAAAGAGAAGATCGCTACCCGCAAAAAGATCCTCAAAAAACTCTACATGCTGCGCCGCTACGAGGCACGCCTCTAAGCACCCTCTTGTGCCGAGGCTATCCCTCGGTACGTTGTTTATCCGCTCTTTTTAAGACCCATATCCATACCACCCACGTCACAACAACAGCCGCAAACGACCGCGCCGCTATGATCACCCATGCGTTGGCACCGAACATCACAAAAAGCAACGTATCCTCAATGATCGCATGACAGATCAGCAAAAAAGTCGCGATTACGAAAATCTCCGTGCGACTCATGTGTCCGCTGCGGGCTTCGGATATGAGTACGCCGGCTCCATAGGTGATCCCCAGTATCAGACCGCTTGCCAGCGTAAAACCTCGGCTCACGTGCTGCGCACTGCGTTGCAAGATCGGCCAGGTTTTGATCCACTCCATGAGCACAATCAACACTGTGATCAATACGATGATTTTCAGAGCCAACACCACCGCACCGTACAACGAATGTCCCAACATCGCCCAAACATCGGCGAACCGCTCCGCATTGACAGCTTGGTCGCTCAACGCCTGCTGCCCGAACACTCCTTCTGGCAACAGACTCACCGCCACGCCCGCTGCGATCGCCACGACGATCCGCAACCCATACGCATACCATGCCGCTACGCCCAGATGCTTCATCACCGCACTCTCCACCACGAGCGAATGTGCCACCCCGAGAAACACCGCCAGTACCGTCCACTGCTGGGGCGACATCTCCAGCGGCGCAGCAAATGCAATCGCTGCGTAGAGGTTGAGAAACATGCCGCTCATGAGCGCCAACGCCGCTTCAGCCGGCAATCCGATCCACCGCGTCACCGGCTCAAGCACAAAGGCTACATGCCGCAACAGGTCATAATAATACAGCACATCGGCCAACACATAGATCGGTATGACAAATTTGAGAATCAACCACGCAGAGGCGAGCGATTTGGCGATGGTGTCTCGGTAGTGCATGAGCGGCCTTGGTTTTTCGGTGTGCCATTATACCTCATTCGACTCAATGCATCTTGGAAAAAATTGACCTAATGGCGTGATTACCTGTTTTTCGATAGAATCGAATCAAACGTTTTAAGGATATGTTTCCATGACTTTCACCGCACCACTCAAAACAAACGCCACCAAAATCTTGCTCTTAGGTTCAGGAGAATTGGGCAAAGAGGTCGTCCTCGAAGCTCAGCGGCTCGGGATCGAGACGATCGCCGTGGACAAATATGCCGATGCCCCTGCTCACCAGGTAGCGCACCGTGCTTATGTTATCGACATGCAGGATGAGGCTGCCGTATTGGAGCTCATCGAGCGCGAACAGCCCACCTATATCCTTCCCGAAGTCGAGGCGATCAGCATCTCGGCACTTTTTGAGGCCGAAAAGCGGGGCTTTCATGTCATCCCCAACGCCGAAGCGGTCAACAAAACGATGAACCGCAAAAACATCCGCGTCTTCGCTGCCGAGGAGTTGGGGCTCAAAACGAGCGCTTACCGCTTCGTCAAAACAGAGGACGAACTCAAAGCCGCTGCCGATGCGCTGGGGTATCCGTGTGTGGTCAAGCCGGTCATGAGCAGCTCGGGGCACGGCCAGAGCGTCGTACGCACCCCCGAGGATATTGCGCGTGCGTTTGAGATCGCGCAGGAAGCCCGGGGCGATGCGAGCGAACTCATCGTCGAGGAGTTTGTCCCTTTTGATTACGAAATCACCCTCTTGACCGTACGCAACGAAACCGGCACCCTCTTTTGCGACCCCATCGGCCATCGCCAACAAGACGGCGATTTTGTCCTCTCGTGGCAGCCGATGCCCATGAGTGACGCTGCGCTTGACAAGGCCAAAGCCATCGCCAAAGCCGTCACCGACGGACTGGGCGGACGGGGGATTTTCGGCGTCGAGTTTTTCGTCAAAGGCGAAGAGGTCTATTTCTCCGAGCTCAGCCCCCGCCCTCACGACACAGGGATGGTCACCCTCATCACCCAAAGCCAGAGCGAGTTTGCCCT
>CAZWMZ010000012.1:0-3838 GCA_964634965.1 uncultured Nitratifractor sp.
TAAAGGGATAGTTGGGGGCGCGGGCACCGGGGATGAGTTCGCCGTCGATCCAGCGGCTGTTGGGAAAGCCCAGGATCAGGGCTGCGTCGTCGGTGAGATGGTTTTGAGCCAGATTCATCAAGAGCGGCTTGGTCTCGATACCGGGGCTTTGGAGGGTGCCGATGGAGATGAGCAGATCAAAACGCCCCAAATCAAGTGCAGAGAGTTCGTTGATATCATGGCAGTGAAACGTTGCGCGGGGCAGGCGTGTGCGGGCGGCCTCGATGGCACTGGTGCTGTGGTCGATGCCGACCATTTTGATGTCGTGGTTGGTGCCCAGGTGGGCATCGATGAGGGCAAACTCATCGCCGGTGTTGATCCCCAGATCGAGGATGCGGTGGCGTCGGGCGATCTGAACCTCCTGCAGGGCATGTTCGTAGTGCCACAAAAAGGCAGGCTCTTCACGCTTGTCGATACGGGCAAAGGGGGAGTGGATGCCGTATTTTTCCGGATCGGATTCGGCGCGGTGAAAGGTGGCGTCTGGATCAAGCTTTTGGAGGCGGATCCGTACTCGATGCTCGCTGATGCGTTCGGGGGTGAGCATCCGGCACATCAGCAGGGTCGCCAGCTCGTTCCAGCTGCGCCAGCTTCGGTGACGATGGGTGCGTCCGTTGGCCTCAAAACGTTCGCCCGCATAACACCCCGGGCACAAATCCGGATCGGGAATGTCGAGCGCAACAATGGCACCGGGTGCGAGCGGGTCAAGGTGCTGGCGCAACTGCCCAAGAAGCGTGTGCAGCGGTTGGTCGGCAAGGTCGATCGTCATTCCGGGCGTGCTAACTGAAGAGTGCTGATCCGATGCGCACCATGTTCGATCCGCATTCGATGGCCAGCTCATAGTCTCCGCTCATGCCCATCGAGCAGATCTCGGCTCCGGCCGGTTCGAGCGCATCAAAAATTGCACGGGTGGTCTCGAAACTTTTTCGGATCGCGCTTTGGTCATCGGTATGTGCACCGATGGTCATGACACCGCGCAGGCGGATACGGGGAAAGCGTTCGGCGATCTCGTGGTAGATATCTACGGCTGCATCGGGTGCAACACCCGATTTGGTCGCTTCGCCCGAGCTGTTGATCTGTAGCAGGCACTCCATGGTGGCTTCTTTGGCTACTAGACGCTGATCGAGTGCTTCAGCTAGCTCGAGGGAATCAAGCGAGTGCATGAGCGCCGGGCGCAGTTCGATGAGTTTGTTGATCTTGTTTTTTTGGAGTGTGCCGATCATGTGCCACTCGAGTGGCAGATCTTCGAGTGCTTCGATCCGTTCGCCGAGCTGCTGAACCTGATTTTCACCGAAAGCACGTTGCCCCAGCTCATAGAGTGTACGCAGGTTTTCTACTTCGGTGTATTTGCCCACTGCGACGATGCGGACGATGTGGTGTTCGCTGACGCGAATGCGTGCGGATTCGATGTTCCAGATGACGCGGTCGAGATTGGCGCGGAGCTGTTCGTGTGCCATGAGCATGTGCGATTACCCCCAGAGTCGATTGATGTCGTTGAAGAGCCCCAAAAACATGAGCCCGATCAGAAGAGCCCAGCCAAACAGGGTGAGGTAGTATAACGCATTTTCGCTTGGGGGGCGGCGCGTGATGATCTCATAGAGATTGAACATGATGTGCCCGCCATCGAGGGCAGGAATGGGCAGAAGATTGAGCACGCCGAGGTTGACCGAGATGAGTGCCGAGATAAAGAGGAGATAGGTAAACCCCCGCTCGGCAAACTTCATAATCAGGTCGAAAATCGTGATCGCCCCGCCGACTTGTTCGTGCCCCACTTCACCGGTGGCCATCTTGCCTACGCCAACAGCGATGAGGGTGGCGGCTTTCCCTGTTTCGCGTCCGGCATAAAAGAGCATCTGTGCCGGCGAAAAGTCGATCGTCGTATTGGCATCAAATTTGGGCGCGATCCCGATGATGCGCCGACGGATCGGTTCGAGATATTCATTTTGTCCGTCAACGATCTTGGTGGTCAGATCGAGCGAAAGCGGACGTCCGTCGCGGCGCAGAGTGAGATGGATCGGATCGGACGCAGCCTGGATCGCTCGGCCGATTTGGTACCAGTAGCGTATCGGGTGAGCGTCAACTGCTTCGATGCGATCGCCCGGCTTGAGCCCTGCGCGTTGAGCGGGGGTGTCTTCGGCGACTGCACCGATTATCGGCGGAAGATAATCAAACGCCACCACTGCCGGCGCCCCGTAAAAGGCGATATGGAGATAGATAAAAAATGCCAGCACGAAGTTGGCCAACGGCCCGGCAAGCAAAACAACGATCCGCTGCCACGGTGCCAGAGCGTTGTAGCTGTCCGGATCGCTGCTGCGTGCACGTGGATCGGCATCGTCCTGGCCTTTCATCTTGACATAACCGCCCAGCGGAATGGCGCTGAAAGCCCACTCGCTCTGGCAGCACCTTTTGCGTGCAAGTATGGGTCCAAAGCCGATGCTGAAACGTTCGACAGTGACGCCAAAAAAACGTGCCGCAAGGTAGTGTCCCAGCTCATGAAAAAAGACCAGAACCGACAGCGCCGTCAAGGCCGCCAGCAGATAAAGCAACAGATGCAACCGCACTCCTTTGGAAATCGTATTGTAATGGGGTGAGCGGATTATACCCACAAAGAGAAAACAGAATTCTTTTACGAATTGTTTAGTCTTTTTGGATATGATTGGAGTCTATATTATCTCAGGAGAAGACCATGTCGGAAAAGAAACAAGAGACCATAGTGCCCGAAGAGCCCATCAACGATCTAAACGAAGCGACCGATACCGATACGGCTGAGCAGTCGGCCGACGAAACCATTCATGATATCACCGATGAATCCGCCGATGAGACCATCAAGAGCGACGATCATCATGCAACCGCCCCGATCGAAGCTGTTGCTGCCAAAAAGAGCAAACACCACAAAGCCGTCGCCAAGGTCGATCAGGCCAAGCAAGCCATCGAAGCGGTGGATGCCGAGATCGAAGCGTGCATGCAAAAGGTTCAGGAAGATCTCGATCGCTACAAAGACCTTGAGCACCGTTTCGTCGATGCGACACTCAAGCCGGGTCGCCAGATGCTTCGCGAGCTGGGGGCAGATGAGGTCGAGATCGTCGCTGCACCTGAGCCGATCGTCGATCTCGAGGATCCTGAGGTCAAACCGGTCGAGATCGCCAAACTCTCCAGCGGCCGACTATCAGGTCTGATGTATGGACTCCTTGGCGGCATCATTGGACTGGGCGTCTGGTGCTACACCGCTACGCAAGCGCTCAAACTGCCCCTGTTGCCGACGACCTTTCCCGATATGGAGCGCATCCGCTCTGTGCTTAGCTGGACTGCACAGCAGTTCGGGCAGGGCGATAACGTGGCTGTTGGTGGGAGCATTGTCGGGGTCGGGTTTGTGTTGATTGTGGGCATTCTCTACTGGATCACCACTGCGGTCAAGGGCGCGACTAACCTCAAAAAGGCTGAAAAGATCGAGGCCGATACCGAGTTTTACTGCACCAAAAAGAGTGAATGTAAAACCCAAATGAAAAAAGTACGCGACCACATCGCCCAGGCTCAGCGCCTGATCGAAGAGTACGATGTTTTGCTCTCTGAACAAAACGCCCGCATCGCCCGCGCACGCTTTTTCGAAGAGGGGGAGACCTACCACCACCTCCATGCACGCACGCAGGAGGATGTCCACACCCTCAAACATCTCGCGACGACCATCGAACGTTTCATGGAGACCCCCATGGCTCAAAATGGCATCCTCAGCCACGAAGGAATCGAAGCACTCGAACAGGCCAAAAAGCTTGCCAAAGAGAGGGTTGAGGCACTCTATCGTTGA
>CAZWMZ010000013.1:0-3368 GCA_964634965.1 uncultured Nitratifractor sp.
GACTCACCCGGCGGATGGAATATCCTGGGGCGAACCTATCTTACGATGTTTGATCCTGGACGCGAGAATGCTTCGCTTTTAGCACCGGGTGATCGCGTCCGTTTTGTGCCGATCGATGCCAAGATCTTTCGCGCCAACGGAGGTCACCTGTGAGCCGTATGCGCGTGATCGATCCGGGTATGCTCACGCTCGTCGAAGATAGAGGTCGATACGGATACGGCGACATCGGCATCACCCAAAGCGGCCCGGCCGACCGCTACAGCGCAGCCTGGGCCAATCGACTGCTGGACAATCAACCCGATGCGGCCGTTTTGGAGATCACGATGGGAGGCGCGGTCTTTGAAGCACTCGATACGATACGCATCGCCCTGACCGGGGCAGATGCCCGGCTGCAGATCAACAATCAATCCGTCGCTCCCTGGTGCACCCATACGCTGCACCAGGGAGATCACCTGCAGACAGGCATGGCGACAGAAGGGCTGCGCATCTATCTTGCGACCGACGGGGGCTGGGAGTGCCAAACAGCATTGGGCAGCTGCGCGACAACACCACGCGAACGACTCGGATCGATCCTTCGGGCTGGTGTCATTCTAGAGAGCCGGGGCCATCCGAGCCAAACCCGTCGTGTCCGAACCAGCCTATCTCGCTGCACACCCCCCAGGCAGCGCATCGATTTTACACCTCTCTTGCGCCTGCGGATGGTGCCGACCTATCACCACGACCGGTTCGATCCCTTAGCACGCGCGCATATGATCGCCCAGCGCTTTCGCGTCACCCCCGCGACCGATCGCATGGGCTGCCGCCTCAGAGGGTCACCCATCGCCTCTCCGGGCGAAATCCTCTCCGAGCCAACCGCCTGCGGAGCCGTACAAATCCCGCCCGACGGACAACCGATCATCCTGCTGAATGATCATCAGACCATCGGCGGCTATCCAATCATCGGCACTGTTATCCCCCCTGATCTCTCACGTCTCGCCCAGGCACGCCCCGGCACACAGATTGCATTCGCATACATCACGCTCGACGAAGCCCTGCACATCACAGCAGCCAACGATCCGTTTACGAGCACTTCTCAGGTACCGAGGTAGGGAGCGGGAATTGATAACAAAGGGGCTTCGTGTAAAATCATCGCCGCACCTGCCGAAGCCAAGTCGAAAAGGTCTAACGCAGTCCAGGCCAAAGATCTCGATGCCCAAAGGGTGGCAAAGCCATTGCGGGAATGAGCTATTTTTTTAGATGCGCTTGAGAGTGTGGGCGGCGATAGAAGGCATAGGTGCTTCCTGGGCGTCTTTTGGCATAGTACATGGCCAGGTCGGCTCGCTCCAGCAGCATCTCGGCATCCAGACCATCCTGTGGCGCTACCGCGATCCCGATGCTGACATGCTGGACAATGCGCAACGCATCGACCTCGATCGGTTGCGCCGTCGCACTCATAATACGCTCAACGATCCTGCGCAGATGTTCCAGCCCCTCATGGTTCCACAACAGTACGGTAAATTCATCGCCCCCGTAACGTGCCAGCAGGTCAACATCCCGGATTGAATCCTTGATCCGTTTTGCGATCGTTGAAAGCACCCAATCGCCTACCGAATGACCGTGTGTGTCGTTGGTCTCTTTGAAGCGATCCAGATCGATAAACAAAACAGCCAAATGACCCGAAGGTTCCTGGGAGGCCAACCGCACCAGTCCTTGGCGCAAACGGTCATGAAAGTGCTCCCGATTGGCCATACCGGTCAGTGTATCGGTTTTGGAGAGTTGAATGTAGCGATGCTTCTGGCTCTCAATCGTTCGGAGCATCAGTGTGTTTTCGCTGATGAAAAAATAAGCAAACAGCAGCGCTGCCGTGTAAGGCAACATCCCAAACACAACCGTCATGGATGAAAAATGGTGAGTCATCATAGCGATCACGGCGATCGTTATCGCCGACACCACATAACTGATCAACGCAGACGTGTGCCCCAGAAAAACCGCCGTTACCATTAGAAAGAGTACATACCAGCTGATACCGCCAAGAGGATTGGGCTCATAATAAAACAGTATCGTCGCAATCGAATAGATCAAGAAGATCATCGTGCCAACAAGATAGCGATAGTAAGCCTTGGTCGTACGCGCCAGAGCAAACACCACGACTATCGCCAGTGCATAACCTGCATCGAGCCACATGGTGTCAAAATCACCATGCAACCACCGTATCGAAACAATCACAGCTATAAAGAGGAGGTTAAAAAGCAAAAAAAGATTCAGCAGACGAAATTTGAGGCGCAGAACCTGCTCATGCTCCCCAAATGTGTGTCCACTCGTGAGCACGTTCTCAGTAAACGCCAACAAGCGTGACCCTGTTTTGCTCATCGGTTCCCTCCTTTTTGTTTGGGTACCTCTCACATAACGCATTCGACTCAAAGGTATCTCCAAAAAGAGATCACACCCAAACAAACGAAAGCTTTTGTCTGGGCAAGGCAGACCCAAAGCACACCTTTAATGGGGCATGGCCGTAGTCAAGTCGAAAAGGTCTAACGCAGGCCAGACAAAAGATCGCGATACCCAAAGGATGGGCTTTGCAGGTGCGTTCAAAATGTCATGCAGCCTCCCGGCGACTCCTGCCCGTATCGAGAGAAGCGATCAGGCGCTTACGAAAATCGCCATGTCGACGAGACGCTCGGTGTAGCCCCATTCGTTGTCGTACCACGCCAGCACCTTGACGGTGTTGCCATCCACGACGCTGGTCATGTCGGGTGCGATGGTGGTGCTGTAGGATGAGCCGACAAAATCGCTCGAGACGCGCTTGTCGTGATCGATCTCGATCAGACCTTCAAAATCCCCAGAGGCAGCCGCTTCGAACGCGGCATTGACCTGCTCTTTGGTCACCTCTTTTTTGAGATTAACTGTCAGATCGACGACCGAGACATCGGTGGTGGGTACGCGCATGGCGTAGCCGTTGAGCTTGCCTTTGAGGTGGGGCATCACCAGGCCGATCGCCTTGGCCGCTCCGGTGGTGGTGGGGATCATGTTCACGGCAGCTGCGCGGGCACGACGGAAATCTTTTTTGTGCTTCACATCGAGCAGGTTCTGGTCGTTGGTGTAGGAGTGAATCGTGGTCATCAAACCGTTTTCGATCCCAAACGCATCATCGAGTACCTTGCAGACAGGCGCCAGAGCGTTGGTAGTGCAGCTGGCGTTGGAGACGATCGCCTGACCGGCATAGCTGTCGGTGTTGATCTTGTAGACAAATGTCGCCGTTTCATCGTCTTTGGCCGGGGCGGACATGATGACCCGCTTGACGCCGTTTTTGAGAAAGGCTTTGGCCTTGTCGGTCGTCAGGAAGACGCCGGTACACTCAAGAACCGCTTCGGCTCCTTTGGCGCCAAAAT
>CAZWMZ010000014.1:0-1751 GCA_964634965.1 uncultured Nitratifractor sp.
TACTGAACCGCCAGATCGATATCGACATCCAGCCCCCGGCTGTCCATGACGCGGATGGCCGGGTTGCGGCGCAGACCCCCTTCGTAACGGCTGTATCCGTCGTTGATCGCCTGGCGATTCTGGTTGGAGTAGGTGATCATCCGTACCCGCACATTGACCGGCACGATCTTTTGCAGTACCGGGACAAAAAAGTGCAGACCCGGCTGCAACGGTTGTTCGGCGAAACGACCCATATTGACTTTGATCCCCACTTCACCCGAGTTGATGATCGTAAAGGGCTTGAACATCATGAACACAAAGGCAAGAATCGCCAACGTAACAAGGAGTGAGATCCCTTTGCCTCCGCCGCCAAAGCCTGAGAGAGGACTGCGAGGCTCATGCGGTCCATTGCCGTCGTTGCCAGGCTCAGGAGCCGAAGAGGGTTTGCGTTTTTTAAAATAGTCGTTCATGTCAGCAGGCATAGGGTTCCTTTGGGTTTCAGATGTAGGTCAGATAGTGTTTGTATTTCTCATCACGTCCATGGACGACATCAAAATAGGCCGACTGGAGGCGACGGGTGATCTCGCCCCGCTTTCCTTCGCCGATGGTGCGATGATCGAGTGAACGCACCGGTGTGACCTCAGCAGCCGTGCCCGTCAAAAAGACCTCATCCGCGATGTAGATCTCATCGCGCGTGACGTTGCGCCGTTCGACAGGGATACCAAAATCATCGGCCAGCTCGAGGATCGTCTGCTGCGTGATCGACTCGAGCGAATTGTCGTTCGGCGGCGAGATCAGCGTACCGTCACGTACGACGAAGATGCACTCGCCAGTGCCTTCGGCAATGAAGCCGTTTTCATCCAGCATCAGTGCTTCATCAAACCCGTTTTCGACTGCCTCATATTTGGCCATCTGGCTGTTGAGGTAGTTCGCAGCCGCCTTGGCCTTGCCAAACGTCGAGCGGTTGGGATTGCGGGTGATGGACGAGGTGCAGCAGTTGATACCGTTTTCGAGCCCCTCGTCTCCCAGATACGCGCCCCATTCCCATGCGGCAATCATCGTCTCGACGGGTGCGTTGACATGATACAGTCCCATAACGCCGTACCCGAGATAGATCAGCGGGCGGATATAGACGTTGGCTTTGAAATCGTTGGCGCGCAGCAGATCGATGTGGGCTTGTTTGAGCGTTTCGTAATCGATGTTGGGCTTGATCGCAACGATCTTGGCCGAACGGTAGAGGCGGCGGGTATGATCCTCCAGACGAAAAATCGCCAGCCCCTCTTCGGTTTGATAGGCGCGCGTCCCTTCGAAGACAGCATTGCCGTAATGCAAAGTATGGGTCAGGACGTGGACTTTGGCCTCCGCCCAGGGAACCAGTTCGCCGTTCATCCAAATGGTTTTGGCTTCGTTCATGTGTAAGCTCCATGCAAAAATAGTCGACTATTTTATCGTAAAAAAGGCAACGGGAAGATAAATCGGCCGAACAAGAAGCATTTTCTCTGCTCAAGCGGGCATCGAAAACCTTTGTCTGTGCAGTGTTACACATTTTCGACCTGACTTCGGGCAGATCTTCAAACGCGCGCCCTGCACAGACAAAAGCTTTCGACGTTGTGAGTGTGTTCTCTTTTTGGAAATGCCCTTAAGATGCCCTAAAAAAAGCGCAAAAAGAGTCCGATCAGGAGCGACAGTACAATAACCATCCCAAATTGAAGTGGATTGTGCCATCGAGGCGGTACCGCGATATGCTGCTCGATCCAGGCGACGATGCGTGT
>CAZWMZ010000015.1:0-1807 GCA_964634965.1 uncultured Nitratifractor sp.
CGCATTCAACCGCGCCACCGATCGGCGTTTTTGCCGAAAATATGAGCAGTTCAAGCAGACCGGCGACGGCCTGTTTGTCGACAAGATCTCAGGCGAGCCACTCTTCGATACCCGCGATCGGTTCAACTCAGGATCGGGATGGTTGAGCTTTTATCGTCCCGTTGCGGGCGCTGTGATCGAACAGGAGGACAACACACACGGCATGCACCGCATCGAAGTGATCGCCAAAAAATCAGGCGCACACCTGGGGCATGTGTTCGACGACGCCCCCGGAGGCAGACGCCGCTACTGCATCAACGCAACGGTGCTGGAGTTTGTACCCCGCGCAAAAATCAAAAATCCGAAATAGAAGAGTAAAGTCGATAAAATGGGGATTTAAAGTGGTGGGCCCTCAGGGACTCGAACCCTGGACTGCCCGGTTATGAGCCGGGAGCTCTAACCAGCTGAGCTAAAGGCCCGCATGAGTGGCGGTTGGCGAAGAATCGTGTCAGATTTTGGACTGCTTTTTGAGTGAAGCGAGCTTGGCCTGAACCGATGTCATCTCCTGCTCGGGTCGTTTTCGGCGTGCCGAGACCGGTGAGCGCAGATCACGTTCGATGGCGTCCTTTTCCATCATGGTGATTTTGGCGTCCGCATTATACATAAAATATCTTTTAAAGGCGATGACATTCAGGAGGATGCCAAAGAGAAGGGAAAAGATGATAAACGACGTCCCTCCATGGCTGAACATCGGCAACGGTACCCCCACCACCGGAGCGAGCCCAATGATCATGTAGATGTTGACCCCCATGTAGATAAAAAAGAGAAATGCCAACCCCGCTGCAATGCTCCGCACATAGTAGTCGTCGCTGTAGATTTTGGAGAGGATCAGCAGGTGAATGATCAGAAGAATGTAGGTGACAATGACGATCACCATTCCTCGAAATCCCATCCGCTCCCCCAGATAGGCAAAGATAAAGTCGCTTGAGGCGATGGGGAGAAATTTGAGCTGAGTCTGCGTGGCGTCATCCTTCTCTTTGCCGTGGATGCCGCCAGAGCCGATCGCGATGAGCGCCTGGCGGACGTGGTAGCTTGGCTTGCCGAGAAAATCTTCGATGCGTTTTTTCTGATAAGGCTTGATGATATCAAAATGCCACGCAAGGTAGCCGACCATGACAGCAGCCAGCAAGACGCCGACGGTGATACGCCAGTGAATCCCGACCAAAAACAAGATTCCAAATCCAGTCATCACCAGCACCAGTCCTGTCCCCAGGTCGGGTTCCATGGCAATCAAAAAAAATGGAAACAAGATCACCAGTGACATGCCCGCAAACGCCTTGATTCGGTATCCCCCTTCGGGCGGAGGGTAGCGGCTGGTCAGATAAGCCAGCATCAAGATCACACTGATCTTCATGAACTCAGAGGGCTGGATCGTAAAATGGGTTCCGGGAATGGCGAGCCATCGCTTGGCGCCGAGAATGGTGACGCCAAAAAACTTAACGCTCATCAGCAGCACGGTGTTGAGGAGATAGCTGATCGGTGCAAACCACCACAAGATCCGCTCCCACGGCACAAAAGCCGCAAACACCATCGCCAGAGCCCCAACGGTATAGTAGATCATCTGCTTTTGAAAAAGCCGAGGATCGATCTCTTTGACCAGCATCGAGGAGATCAGCAACAGCGGCAGCAACTGAAGGATCAACATGTAGTTGAAATTTTGTGGAATGTTTCGAAAATAGTTGGCGATATCCTGACGTTCCATCGAGCCCTTTGTCGCATCCTGAATTTGTGGTATTATACCAAAGAGCACCTCTAAAAGGAGACACCG
>CAZWMZ010000016.1:0-3056 GCA_964634965.1 uncultured Nitratifractor sp.
GGGATCGTCTCGGCCTCAGGATCGGCCTGCGTTCCCAGCCACACATAACACCCTTCGCGTTGACGCAAAAAAAAGCTGAAATCCTCACTTCCCATGCTGGATGGAAAATCGTCCCGAACATACGCCTCGCCCACGGTACGCACCGCAGCGGCATAGGCCTGCTCGATATGGGTATTGATCGTCGGCGGGTAGCGGCGCCGATACTCGATGGTAGCCTGCGCACCAAAACCGGCCGCGATCCCTTCGGCAATGGTACGCAAACGCTCTTCGATCTGCTCCTGGACGGTTTCGCTAAAGGCGCGAATGGAGCCCTCGATCGTGCACACCTCGGGTACGACGTTAAAGGCGATGCCGCTCTCGATCCTGGCCACACTCACCACATGCGCTTCTGCTGGATCGATGTCGAGCGAGGAGATCTCTTTGATCGCCAGCACGATGTGTGAGGCAACTGCAATGGGATTGATCGTGCGGTGCGGTTGCGAGCTGTGACCCGAACGTCCCTGGACCACGATCCGCCACGTATCGACCGAGGTCATCACTGGACCAGCTTTGACCCACAAGGTTCCGAGCGGTTCACCAGGGCGGTTGTGCAAGCCATAAATCCGCTCAAACGGATAGCGCTCGAGTATCCCATCATCGAGCATCGCTTTGGCACCGGCACCCCCCTCTTCGGCCGGTTGAAAGATCAGATAGACCGTCCCATCAAAATCGATCTTTTCCTTGAGAAGTTTGGCAGCTGCAAGCAGCATCACCGTATGGCCGTCGTGCCCGCAGGCGTGCATGATGCCCGGATGCTCCGACGCATACGCCGCACCGCTCTCTTCGGTGATAGGCAGCGCATCGATATCGGCTCGCAACGCAATAGCACGCGCCGATGTTCCCTTGCGAATCCAGGCGACGATCCCTGTCGTGCCAACACCACGCTCATACGGTACGCCCAGCAGCTCCAGCTCTCTGGCGATTCGATCGGCGGTTTTGTGCTCGTGATATGCCAGCTCCGGTATGCGATGCAGGTCGTGCCGCAAGGCCGTAAAATATCTCCACGCTTCGGGATCAAGCATTCTCTGTTCTGCGTTGCGTTCTTGTGGATTCACGGTGCTTTCCTGGCGTTGGACGCGATCACCGCATCAGACCCGGAGGTACACCACCGCCCTGCCCTCCCATCTGCTGCATGAGGCGCTGCATCTCTTTCATGCCGCCTTTGGATGAGAGTTTTTTGGCCATCTTGGCGGCGTTTTTAAACTGCTTGAGGACGCGATTGACCTGCATGGGATCCAGTCCCGCACCCGCAGCAATACGCCGTTTGCGGCTGTTGTTGAGCAGATCGGGATTTTCGCGCTCTTTGGGGGTCATGGAGGCGACCATCGCTTTGATCTGTCGGATCTCGTCGGAGTTTTCCAGATCCATGTCACCGAGCTGTTTGGCCATGTTGCCCATGCCGGGGATCATCCCCATGAGCGACTTCATCGAACCGAGCTTTTTGATCTGCTCCATCTGCTCAAGAAAATCGTTGAAGTTAAACTGCCCTTTTTTGATTTTGGCGGTCATCTTTTTGGCGCTCTTCTCATCGATCACCGCGGCAGTCTTTTCGGCCAGCCCCTCAATGTCACCTGCCCCCATGAGTCGTCCGGTGATCCGTTCGGGGATAAATGGATCGAGGTCGGGCATCTTTTCGCCGCTACCGATAAAACGCAACGGCACACCCACCTGATGCGCGATCCCCAACGCCACGCCCCCTTTGGAATCACCGTCAAATTTGCTCAACACGACACCGGTGATGCCGACTTTATCCCGAAAGGCCATCGCCGTGCGCACCGCATCCATACCGGTCATCGCATCGGCGACATAAAAGATCTCATCCGGATCCGCAACAGCCTGTATGCGAGCGAGCTCCTCCATGAGCGCCTCATCGATCGCCAGACGTCCGGCGGTATCGATGAGCACCACATCGTAGAGCTCTTTTTCGGCCTGAGCCAATGCACGTTTGACCAGCTCGACAGGCGTACTCTCTTCGTCGGCGACCAGATCGACCTCGATCTGCTCAGCGATCTGACGCAGCTGCTCCACCGCAGCAAGACGCTGCAAGTCTGCTGCGACGATGAGTACCTTTTTTTTCTTTTGCTCTTTGAGCATGTAGGCGAGCTTGCCGGTGGTGGTGGTCTTGCCCGAGCCTTGCAGTCCGGTCATCAGTACCACCGTCGGTGGCTGCGGAGCAAACACAAACCCCTGATTCCCCTCCGCTGTCAAGATCCGAACCAGCTCCTCCTGCAACGCACGCAAAAAGTTCTCTTTTCCGATGCCATTTTCACGTGTCTTGCGCTCCACAGTCGCAATGAGTTCTTTGACCACTTTGTGGTGCACGTCGGCTTTGAGAAGCGACTTTTTCAGTTCGGTAGTCGCCTTTTTGAGCGCCTTTTCATCGTCATAAAAACGGATCTTTCCGATCGCACTTTTAATGCCGTCGGTGAGGGTGTCAAACATCTTTTTATATCCTCGACTGTGTTTTAGTTAGAGCGATTTTACCTCAGAGGGGCTTAGAAGCGACAATTGCACGGGGTCAGGCGTTGAATATCCACCAATGCAACGCAGGTACGATGCTTTGGTTGTCATTCATTTTATTCGTTAACAAATAAGGGCTTCTCTCAAAAGAGTCATACCCACAATGGGCTTTGCAGATACTCTCTTGCTCAGACAAAAGCTTTGGATGTGATCTATTTTAGAGATGCCCATAAAGGTGGATATTCAACGCCTGGCCCCACTAAGAGGGGTGGCTCTCGTATGCATTCCCACCAAGGAATGGATAGAAATAAGGAAGATTTGAGATATTAGGGGTTTTCCAATACTTTATCGTTGGTTCCTACTACGCATGAGAGATGCTCGCTGTATCCCACCTCGCCCTCTTCCAAACCATTTAAAACACGGCAATCAGTATCTGGAAAGTGTGAGCAGGTTATATCAGATGGTTCCTGCGTATATTCGTATTGGTTGCCAGCGTAGTGATGGTTTTTCAAAACAGTATCAATGCCACCTTTGGTACAGGCCAATGAAGAGATATG
>CAZWMZ010000017.1:0-2011 GCA_964634965.1 uncultured Nitratifractor sp.
TTCTCCCCCCTCTGTCGCTCCTCCCGCCTCTCCTGCCAGAAGCAGAACTCCGGCAGAGACGAGGCCTGCCAGAGCGCCGATACAGATCCGTCGAATGATTTTCATCTCTTACCGTCCTGGGTGGGCGATGGCTGAAGCGTATCGCGCGCATCGGGTATCGTCACGATCGCTTCAGTCCCCTGCCCCTCTTGTGAATGCATAGCAAACGCAAAACCATAATGATGCACCACTTCTCGCACAATGCTCAGCCCGATCCCAAACCCCCCTTCACTGCGATTGGCTCGCGCAAACCGCTCATGAATCGTCGCAATTTTTTGGGCAGGAATCCCGATACCCGTATCGACGACGCGCAACTGCTGCTGCGTCAAGGTCAGCGTCACTGTGCCGCCGAAACGGTTGTATTTGATGGCGTTTGAGAGGAGATTGTCGATCAGCCGCATCGCATCGTTCTCATCCATCTCAATCCGCACACCTGCGTCAATCGCTGCACGTAACTCTACTCCTTTGCCCTCAGCCATCATTCGAAAATATTCGATACGTTCCCGCGCCAGATGGCTCACATCAAGGGACATGATTCGTCGATGATAGACATGGTTCAGGCTCAGATAGGTCAAATCGTCGTAGATACGGCTGAGGGTACGCGAGGCGATGGTGATGCGCTGCAGCTCCTCGCGGGCATCGGCAGCCTTCTCCAGCGCTTCGATCATCTCGATGTTGGTCAAGATCGTGCTGATGGGCGTGTTGAGCTCATGGGTTGTATCTTGAATAAAACGGTTTTTGGCCTCGACCGATTCGCGCATCGGCGCGATAAAGAGTCGTCCCAGAAAATACCCCAACACCGCAAACACCACACCGCCCAGCACCATAAAGAGGATAATGTTGCGCACCAAAGCCATCATGGGAGCGGTATCGATCGGCCGGGCCACCAGCAGATAGGCCGCCCCAAGGTAGTACGACTCCATTGGGATCGTCAGCTGCAGCCACCCCTGTGGCACCGGACGATTCCATGCTGGTGGCTGAGAAAAGTTGCCAAAGATATAGTGGTGATCGATATCGTAAATAGCCGAACGGGTCTGCGATGCCGCCGGATAGTAGAGTACCGGCGCATCGGAGAGATGCAGCCGCCGTACAACGCTGTGGAGATGGCGCGCTTCGGCCTGCAATGTCATGCGTTGCTGATGAATCATATTGCGCTGCGCCGCACGGTAGAAGATCCATGTCGCCAACGCAAACAGGATGAACGTGGACGCAAGATAGATGACCAGAAACCGCACCAGACTGCGTCGCTCACTGTCCAGCAAATCGGTATCCTGTGTTTTTGATCGTTTCGATTCGCTCTTTGCCCAGCTCATTGCGAAGTGTGCCGATATAGGTCCGCAACGAAGCCGGATTGGGCTCCTCATCCCACGCCCACAACTCCTGAAAGATCCGATCGTACTCAATCAGCTCATTGGGGTGCTTAAGAAAAAGCGCAAGGAGCTTGAGCTCTTTGGTTTTGAGGGGGACTTTGCGGTCGTGCCGTGTCAGCAGGCCGGACACCGCGTCAAAGACCAGCCCTTCTCCCAGCTCGATCCGACCGTCGCGGTTGCCATAGCGTCGGCGCAGCAGCGCTTCGATGCGCACCGCCAGCTCCTTAAGGGCAAAGGGCTTACGAATGTAATCATCCCCGCCAGCGTCAAATCCCCGCTCCACATCATCCGCCCCGCTAAGCGACGTGATAAAGATCGCCGGTGCATCGTACCCCTCCTGACGCAACTGTGCCAGGAGATCGATGCCATTGCCACCCGGCACTTTGACATCCAGAAGCATCAGATCCACCGAGTGCTCGTAGAGGCGATCCTGTGCCTCCTGTGCATCAAACGCTGCCAGTACATCGTAGCCCCGCAGTTGCAAAAACTGCCGAACCGTAGCGTTGAGCTGTATATCATCCTCGAGAAGAAGTATCCGCTGGGTCATCGCATCGCTTTCGTGGTGGTATCCAGATTCACAAACCGGCTGCACGGCAGGTCGA
>CAZWMZ010000018.1:0-4024 GCA_964634965.1 uncultured Nitratifractor sp.
CGGGCGATGTAATGGTCGGTGATCTCCTGCAGACTCTGGCCAGTCTGCTCCATTTTGGCGAGGATCTTGTCGTCAATGTCGGTAAAATTTTTGGCCAGCGTCACCCGATATCCCAATGCTCGAAACGTACGTGCCAGCAGATCAAAACTCAGCGCACTGCGTGCATGCCCCAGGTGCGCATCGTCGTAGACGGTCGGCCCGCACACATAGAGATCGACACGACCCGGACGGATCGGCTCAAAGGGACGCTTGGTGCGCGTCGCACTGTCGAAAATGACCATAAGAAAGCCTTGATAGAAAAAAGATAAGAGGTATTATAACCAAGGGGAGGTAAAGCATTGCACACAGAGGATCTGGAGCGAAATTTTCTCGTTTTGAGAATCGGAGTATTTTTGCACACAGCCGCCCGGAATGGGCGACAGACAAACGACAATCAGTGGCTGTTGTCGATCAGGAATGAGATCTTGGCATTGATACGGTATTTGACGATCTTGTCACCGTTGACTTTGGCGCTGAAATCGACGATGTAGATCGATTTGATGTTGTCGATCGATTTGGCAGCGGCCTTGACTGCCCTGGCGGCAGCATCTTCCCAGCTTTTATCCGATTGAGACAGGACTTCGATTACTTTGACGACTTTGGACATATGATTCTCCTTGGTTGTATTTGGAATGCATCAATTATACCATTTTTGACCTGAAGAACACCTCTGATTCTGCGCCAGAAAAGGAGAGTCCACCGTCAACGTATGAGGCTCATCAGCCACCCGTTGAGCGCATAGAGCACCACGCCAAAGGCGATGCCGGAAACGATCCAGATCCCCAGCCACTTTGAGAACACGATCGCGCGCATGTGTTGGCGCCATCCCAACTCGCGTACCGTCAGCCCAAAGAGCACCCAGCCTCCAATACTGCCTGCGAGTGCCAGCCCCATCACGCCCATTGGCCGGATCAACGTCAGCGATGCACCGATATTGGCCAGCAGCGACAGCGTTGCAATGCGGGCTGCTTTGGCTTGACGGTGGGTGGCGTAGAGATAGAGGGAGAGAAGTTTGGTCAGTCCGAATGGAATCAGGCCGATCATGTACATTCGCAATACGTTGGCAGTCACCAGCGTATCGTCCGCAGTGAAGCGCCCGTGTTCAAACAGCAACCAAACGATCGGTTCTGCCAGCATCATGCCGCCCAGCATGGCTGCCAGCAGCGCAAAGGCCATAAACCAAAATGCCGTGATGAGATTGCCCCAGGCCTGAGCCTCTCGACCATGTTTCAGATCTTTGGTGATCGAAGGAAAGAGTGCGGTCGATGCAGCAATAGCGATCAGCGCCAGCGGCAGCGTGAAGACCAGATTGCCATAGGTCAGGGCTGAGATCGATCCGACCGTCAGCAGCGACGCAAGCCATGTGTCGATAAAGGCATTGAGCTGGGGAGTCGAATTGCCCCAGATGGCGGGGAGAAAGAGGCGATGAAATTGCCGCTCCTCTTCGCGGATATCGCGCGTGTGCCGATAGCGCCATCCTCCAACAAGCAGCCGGTGCAACCGCAACCGCACCAGATTCCATATGTGCAAGATCACCTGCAGGGCTCCTCCGACGACGACCGATATGGCCAGCGCATAGGCGACGGTCCGTGGGTCATCGTGTCGCCAGATCACCAGCGCTGCGATCATTGCGAGGTTGAGCAGCACGGTCCCAAAGGCCGTAGTGGCGTAATGTTCGCGGTACTGCAACAGCGACGCCAGAAAGGTGACAGTAAAGATCAGCGCCAGATACCAAAAGGTGATGGCCGTCAAGGGTGCTGCTTGCGTCACCTGGTCCGCACTCCATCCGATGACGAGCATACGGGTAAAGGGGTACGGAAAGAGCGCGACGATGACCGATGCAGCGACGATTAGAAGCAGAAATTTTCGAAACGTTTCAACAGCAAAGACACCCTTGTGTCGTGACGCAACGAACGCAGGCATGAAGGCCTGAACAAAGGCACCTTCGCTGAAAATGCGTCGAAACATATTGGGAAGTTTGAATGCAACAAGAAACATGTCGCTGTAGATCGATTGGCCCAGAACTGCGGCGATCAACGTCGTGCGTACCAGTCCGGCGATGCGCGAGAGCAAAATCCCGGCACTGTTGGTAAAAAACGAGCGGAGTCGCATGACGTTCCTTTGGGGAAAATTGCATGGACCAGAGCCGGCACTTGCGCATGCGTTGAGGCGATTGTAACGTAACATTACTGGTGGAACATTTACGTGTGCGAAAAACATGTTGATCTTTTTGGCGTGATCTGACTTTTTTGTGACAAGTTTGCGCTATAATTGTTGAATTCCCGGAGCAATAAAAAAACAATGAAGACATACAATACCTACTATACAAACAAAGAAGAGCTTAAAACATTTGTTGAAAAGCACAGGATCGAAGACTCTCCGTCACTTCTGATACAGATCTTCACCTCCATGACAGAGATTGATGCGATTCGCTCGCTTCAGCATGCGGTGGCCAGCCTTTTTGAGCAGGCCCACATCATCGGCACGACCACGGATGGCGAGATCGGTCCAGATGGTGTAACGACCGGAGAGACGGTTGTGTCGTTTTCGCATTACGAGGCTACCCGACTGCAGACGCTGGCCTTGCCAGAATGCGGCAGCGATCCAGCCGAGACAGGACGAGAGCTTGCTCGGCGCATTACCGACCCCGATACTCGATTGTTGATTGCGTTTGTGGACGGGCTCTCATGCAACGGCGAACGCTTTTTGCATGGGTTTACATCGATCCAGGACAATGTGGTCGTCAGTGGGGGCCTGGCTGGAGACAACGGAGCGTTTCAGACGACGTATGTCTTGACACGCGATGCAATCTACGATCATGGCGTTGTGGGGGTGACGCTGGCCAATCCTCATCTGCATATCCATACCAATTTTAGTTTCAACTGGCTTCCCATCGGCAAGGCAATGCTGATTACCCATGCTGAAGCCAACCGTGTCTACACGATCGACAACAAACCAGCCCGGTCGGTCTATGCTCACTATCTGGGCGAAGAGGTTGCCCGTGCGTTGCCGGCATCGGGCCTGGCATTTCCCCTGCTGGTGCGTCGTGGCGAACACACCATCGCTCGGGCAACCCTCTCGGTTCAGAGTGACCAGTCGATCACCTTTGCCGGCAATATCAAGACCGGCGATACGGTCTTTTTCGGTTACGGTGATGCGGAGATGATCCTTGATCGATCGATCGACGACCAGTACGGTCAACAGCGTTTTCCGGTCGAGGGTCTTTTTATCTACTCGTGCATGGCGCGGCGGCGTTTTATGCCGGATCTGATCGGCGAAGAGATTCGCCCCTTTCAATCCATGGGGCCGGTGGCTGGCTTTTTTACCTACGGAGAGTTTTTTTCGTTTGCCGATTCGGGCCAGACAATGCTGCTCAATCAAACCATGACCATTCTTGCGCTGAGCGAATCGTCAGAACACCAGGTCGCGTTTCGGTCCGACACATCGAGCATCGCCCACGATGCCAAATGGCCGGTCAAAGCGCTCTCGCATCTGCTTAGCGTCACGGTTTCGGAGATGACCGGAAACGTCATGCGCCTCGAGCGTGATACCCGCCTGCTCCAGGTCAAACAGGAGTCGCTTCGCCTGGCCCAGGAGATTGGCCGCTTTGGGAGTTTTGAGGTTGATATCGCGCATGAAACGGTTGTGTGGTCGGATACGTTCAAAACGATGTGTGGCTGGTCACCGACGCACAAGGGTCCATCCATGGAGACCTTTTTGACAATGCTGCTTCCCGGCAGTCGATCGGCCATTCGCAAAGCACTGCGTACAGCCATTCAGGGCAAGATTCCCACCATTACCAGTCGTTTGCGACGTCCGGACAATGCGGTGATCGTTCTGCGCGCCAGCGGCAAAATCCTGCTTGGCCCCAATGGCAAACCGTCGCGCATCATCGGTACTGCTCAGGATATCACCCAGGAGATACGTCTGCGCAAAAAAAACGAAGAGTTGGCTTCCATTCTCGAACGCTCTTCCAATGAGATCT
>CAZWMZ010000019.1:0-2137 GCA_964634965.1 uncultured Nitratifractor sp.
ATAAAATTGGCATCAAGCGCGATCATCGGCCATCTTTTTGGCATATTTTTCAACCACATGGCGTCGCCATGCATCTTTTTCGAGCGGGATTTTAGAGGGGTCAGCATATTGCTTCAGTATCCCCGCTGCACTTTTGGGGCGCTTTTTTTGCCCTGCATCCTCGATCTTCTGCGACATCTCCTCCACGTACTCCGCGTATTGACTGTCGATGAAGTATCCCTTGACTTTGTTGCGCTTTTTGTCCACAATCTCGGCAATGCCTAGTCCGTCAAGTCGATGCAGGTTGCGTTGCAACTGAGAAATCGAAATCTGCGTCATACCGATCCTTTGCATATATGTTTACATATATTATATTCGGATTGCAAGGAGTTGTCAAGGGTGCCTCAAACTAACTCGCGCTATAATAGCGCCTCTGTTTTGGAGAGATGGCAGAGTGGTTGAATGCGGCAGCCTCGAAAGCTGTTGTCCGGGGTCTCCTGGACCGGGGGTTCGAATCCCCCTCTCTCCGCCATTTGTTGACACCTGCTGTATCCCCGATTTCAACCGATACCCACAATTGCCTTTGATGCCATCACGTTGTCTGGTCGGTTCGATCCCAATTTTCCCACATTGGAATCTCATCAAGCGACGGAAAGCCATCCAGAATCTCTTCGGGAGGAAAGTTCTCTTTGTAGGCAAAAGCAGGGCATCCATCGACCCAGTACCCGAGATAGATATACTCCAGACCCATTTTCCGCGCGAGTGCAATCTGGTAGAGAAGCGAGTAGGTTCCCAGAGACAGGCGTGCATGATCGGGATCGTAGAAGAAATAGACTGCACTGATGCCGTCGTCTACAAAATCGAAGAGGTCGACACCGATAAGCTGGTTGTTGCGAATATAGAGTGCTTCTCGACCAAAGTCGTGAGCTCCGTCGGCAAAATTTTCATGATACTCCTCCCGGGTAATGCTCCCGCCGCGCCAACCATCCTTTTCCGCTTTCCAGGCGTGGTATTTGTTGTAGAGATAGATGTGGGCAGGCGTGACGGTCGGTTTGCGTACGATGACGCGGGTGTCAAAGTTGCGCTTGATGGCACGACGTTGCGAACGGCTGGGTTTGAAGTCGTTGACGCGGATGCGAATGTTTTTGCAGGCATTGCATCCGTTGCAGATGGGATAGAAGAAATATTTTCCAAAGCGCCGCCATCCGCGTTCGATAACTGCGCTGCTAAAGACCGAGGTTGCCTGTTCGACATGGCGGTAGTGCATGCGCACCTGTTGATCGGGGAGGTAGGCACACGGATGGTCCAGTGTGCAAAAATCGGTCGACTCGACCGCAAGAGGATCGTACAGCGTTTTCATGGGGCGATTGTATCAAAAATTGGGTAGAATCTCAACTATGATTCTCTATCAGCCCCCCGACGGATACCGTTACAACAGCGATTCGATCTTTTTATACGATTTTATCGCCCGCTTTTCTCCCAAAGGACGCGTGCTTGATGTCGGGTGTGGCGTGGGGATCCTCGGCGCGCTCATCGCGCGCGATTGGCCGGTGCAGATGCATCTGATCGATAAGCAGCCCGAAATGATCGCCTACGCGAAGCGCAACGGTACGATCAACGGATTGGCGATGGAGACGCACACCATTGATTTTGCCGACTATGCGCCTTCGGAGCCGTTTGAGATGATTGTCTCCAATCCACCCTTTTACGATCCGGCCGTAACCCAGAGCACCCACACCCACCTTAATGCCGCTCGCTATGCCCACCATCTGCCGCTACAGGAGCTCATCGGAGGGGTCAAACGGCTGCTTCGACCGCGAGGCTATTTTCTTTTTGTCTACGATGCCAAGCAGATCGACGCTGTTTTAGGGCAGCTGAGCGAAGCGCATCTCAATCCCGAAGCGATCCGTTTCGTTCACCCCAAGGCCGATCGCGATGCCAAGGTCGCCTTCGTCGCTGCCCGCAGTCAATCGCGCTCGATGCTCAAGGTGTGGCCGCCTTTGATCGTTTTTGATGCCCGGAGCCGTTACCGGTCTGAGGCGCAGGCCGCCTTCCGGCGAGCCGATCTGCACAGCATCACAGGGGCCCAATCGGGATAAAAAAGCTCAATTAGCCTGTTTGTTTAAGGTAAACAATAAGAAAATTAATTATAATTGGT
>CAZWMZ010000020.1:0-3472 GCA_964634965.1 uncultured Nitratifractor sp.
ATCAACCTCTATGTCATTGACAAGCGAGGCAAAAAAGAGATTTACGAACCCCTGATAGAACACTACATCAAAACCAGTCGCAAATGGGCCGATGTGCGCCTGCACATGCTCTACCCCAAAACCGTTGCCCGTGCCCACGAGATCTCTGCGGAAGCTGCGCGCAAAAGCTACACGGCCACTTATGAAAATTATTTGAAAAACGGATATTCGGTTGCACTCGATCCGCAAGGAATCATGGTCGACAGCCATGGGTTTGCCAAATTGTTTAAGGATAGAGCTGTCGTTAACCTCTTCGTTGGCGGTGCATTCGGCCTCGAACGGGATTTTGTTGTTAAATGTAATACCGCCGTATCATTGGGTAAAATAACGCTTTCACATAAGCTGATCACCGTGGTGGTGCTTGAGCAGATCTTTCGAGGTTTGAGCATCGTGCACCATCACCCATATCATAAATAGAACAGGAAAGCCCATGTTGACCCAGGAAGAACTGCACACCTTTGAAGAGAAACTGACTGCCCGCAAAGCGCAGATTCTCAAAAACCTCGACGATACTTATGGAGTGATGAGTCAGTTGCGCGGGATGGAACTGCGCGAAGAGGGAGACCTCGCAGCCGTTGCGACCGAAACCGACATCGACAACGCTCTTGTGAGTCGTCAGCGCAAGGAATTAGCCGAAATTGAGATTGCTTTAGGTAAAATCAAGGACGGAACCTATGGCATTTGCGAAATGTGCGAAGAGCCCATTGGCAAAGCGCGGCTGGAGGTCAAGAACTACGCACGCTACTGCATCACCTGCCGCGAAATCGTCGAAAAAGAACATACGTAACTGGCCCGTTCCGTTTATCATAACTGTACTCAAAGGGGGACACTGTGCGCATAGGATTGTATACATTTGCTGCTTTGGCTTTTATCGGATTGATTGCAGGGTTGGTCTACACGGTTGCACCGGGTTATTACAGTGTGGACGTGTCGGGGTATCACCTCAACCTGCCCATTGCTGTATGGATCATCGCTCCGATGGTGTTGCTGCTGATCCTGACTGTTTTTCACATGATCTATCATGGAACGCGCTATTTCTTTGTACGCCGCAAGTGGCAACGGGATGCCGAAACCCTGGAGGAGTCACTCTACTGGTCTCTGCTCAATGAGCCTCGCCCTCAAACCTATGCGGTTGCCGAATTTGGAGAGAAGGCAGCGATCCTCTCGCATGCGTCGCTACATTTGAAAGATCTACCCGAAGGGGTGACCGGTAAGCTGGCCAAAACCCTTGAATGGATCAAAAAGATCGAACACGGCGAAGTGATCGATCTCAAAGCAAAAAAGGTCGAGCGGTTTATGGGACCCGACAATCCTGTTCGAATGCAAAACGAACGCAATCGATTGGCTCAGGAGCCTGAGTTTGCCGACACAATCTTGCGTTCACGCGAGGAGTACAGTAAGGCCATCGTGGCGGAGGCATTGCAGGTTGCTTTGCGTCATGAGACCTTTTTTAAATTGAAAAAATACTCTCACTTGATGTCATTTGCCGATTTGGAAGTATTGCTTGATCGTGCCGATGCGGGTGAGGATATTGGGCTCTCACAGGAGATGTGCGCCTACTTCCTCGAGGAGATGACGCTGACATGTGCGGACTACTTCCGGTTGGCGCAGAGCGCAGTTAAGGCCTTTGCCCCCGATGAAAATCTTGCCCTGTTCAAGCGCCATGCTGCTGAACACACCGCCGCAGAAGCGGCTTATCTCTATTTGCTGTTCCGTTATGAGATGATTGATCAGGCTCGGGAGTTTCTCGAAGAGCACGACGAAGATGAATTTGCTGCATTCCGCGCCTTTTATGCACTCAAAAAGAACAAATATAACTACAAAGTCCGTGACTTTATCACGGCGCAGAACGCCTGCAAATAATCGATGCTGATAGAGTGGGATCGGCCGGTCTATGCGCTGGCGCCGCTGGCAGGTTTTACCGATCGGCCGTTTCGCAGTGTTGTCAAACGCTTTGGTGCCGATCTGACCGTCAGCGAAATGATCAGCTCCAATGCTCTGGCGTATGGCAACGCCAAAACCACTCAAATGCTCCAGAAGAGTCCGCTCGAGACCCCTTACAGTGTTCAGATCGCCGGCAGCGATCCGGAGATCATACGCCGAGCTGTCGAGGTGATCAACGCCCACGACGGGATCGACATCATCGATCTCAACGCCGGCTGTCCGGTGCCTAAAGTCACCAACAACGGTCAGGGCTCAGCACTGCTTACCGATCCCGACACGCTCATGCGCGCCATCGAAGCGATCAAAACCCACTCCAACAAACCACTCACCTCGGTCAAGATGCGGCTGGGATTTACCCACAAAGATCACGTACGCCTCGCGCAGGCGTGCGAAGCAGCCGGCGCGGATTTTTTGACGGTACATGGACGGACGCGTACGGGCAAGTACCGCGCACCGGTCGATTACGACGCCATCGCTGAAGTCAAAGCATCCGTGTCGATTCCTGTTATCGCCAACGGTGACATCGATTCGCCCGCCAAGGCCCGATGGGTACTCGAGCATACCCGTTGCGATGGGGTGATGATCGGACGCGCGGCCGTGGGGCGCCCGTGGATCTTTCAGCAGATCAAGCAGCACGAGGAGACCCCCGATCCAGCCCTGATCGCAGCGGTGGTGCTGGAGCATTTTGATCAGATGATCTCTCATTATGGAGCGTACGGTGCGATCCTGTTTCGCAAGCATCTGCACACCTACTCCAAAGTTGGCTACCCCGGAGCAGCCGCTTTTCGCCAGCGCATCAATGTGCTGGATGATCCAGCACAGGTGCGCGAGACGATCGCGCACTTCTTTGCACAGCCGCTGCATGAGGAGAGGGAGTAAGGCTGTGCTGAACTCCAGTGCTATATTATTTAATATATTTTTAACTCTTTGCAGGGTATAATGGAGCAGATCGCTCCGGAGGTGTCGGCAATGGAAACACAATCGATTCGCCTGACGCACGCAGGACGCATTGACAAGGTGTTGGCGATGGCCCTGGAACAGAGCCGCAAC
The DNA here is from genome assembly GCA_964634965.1 of uncultured Nitratifractor sp. Lineage (GTDB taxonomy): Bacteria > Campylobacterota > Campylobacteria > Campylobacterales > Sulfurovaceae > S017-3. The sequence continues at coordinate 3,034 of CAZWMZ010000020.1, forward strand.
CAGGTCGAACAGCTGATCCGAAACGGCTGGGTTGAAGTGGATGGTATCCCGGTTCGCAAACCGAGCCACAAGGTAGCGATTGGAACCGAGGTGCGGTATCGCTTGCCTCAGATCGACCGGCGTACCACACCTCTGGCGGTCGATTTTGACGTGCCGATCCTCTACGAGGATGAGGATCTGCTGGTTATAGACAAGCCTGCCGGGCTGGTGGTGCATCCTGCCCCGTCGGTCAAAGAGCCGACGCTGGTGGACTGGTTGATCGATCGGGGTGTTGCGCTCTCGACCCTCTCAGGCGAGGAGCGCCACGGTATCGTGCATCGCATCGACAAGGGGACCACCGGTACCCTCGCAGTGGCCAAACACGACGCAGCCCATCGCAACCTGAGTCGTCAGTTGCAGGATCGGAGCATGGGGCGATACTATCTGGCTCTGATCGATC
>CAZWMZ010000021.1:0-5973 GCA_964634965.1 uncultured Nitratifractor sp.
TGGAGTTGTTGGAGTGAAAATCAAATCCGCCATGAATCATAAGGCGCTGATAGTAGTCCCCAAATATCTTCAGTGAATAGTATCCGGTCAACAAAAACGCCACCAGCGAAAGTGGAAAGATATACTCCACGATCGACCACAGGTGCGGGACAAAGATCGCACCAAGGATAAAGAGTGTATTGACCGTCATGGCCAATGTCAACGGAATAGCCATCAGGGTCACCTCGGCATTGCTCTGCTTGAGTTGCGCATAGGCTTCGGTCTGCTTAAAGAGTCGATACTCTCGGATGTTCCACAAGAGCAGCCGGATGTGATTGACGAAAAAATAGACGATCCCCGCCAATGCAAAAAGGATCAATCCCTGCTTCCAGATGGGTGCATGCGCAAAGAGCGCCGTCCACTGCTCAAAAATCACGATCGGCGTATGCTTGTGCGGAATCGAAAAGGTCAGGTAGATAAAAAAGGTCACCACCATACCACCGTTGCCCAATGCCGCCAAAAAGTAGAGCGGCGTGTACTTCTCTCCAAGATTTTTTACCATCGTTGCTCCTTTTGAAGGGCTGCATCGTTTAACAGCCCTATTTTTTGTATATGCCAGTATACACCGCCCATGCGAACAGATGGTTCGCAGCGACCCCTCTCGCATCCCGGATGAGCCATCAAGTATGATACAGGATACACCATCGTCAATCGATGTGCGGCACCCGCGCGCTTGGTGTCTCTTTGGCAGCAGGTTCAAGGTGCACATCCTGATCGTCGAAAAAGATGTCAGCACCGAAGGCCTCTACCACCTCCTCTTTTTGGACGCCGCCCTGGAAAAATGCCTCATCGACACGCACGCCCCACGCCTCCAGCGTACCGAGGACGCGCTCGTGTGTTGAGTAGTTGCGTGCCGTGATCAATGCGGTGCGGATGGGGGAACGCTCAAGGGGAAAGCGAGCCTGAATATCGGAGAGAGTTTTGAGGAATTTAAAGAATGGGCCCTTGCTCAACGGCTCTTTGGCGTGTTCGCGCTCATGCGCGATAAACGCTTCGAGCCCCTGCTCCTGGTAGATCCGCTCACTCTCATCGCCAAAAATCACCGCATCCCCGTCAAAAGCGATCTTGACCACACTGCTCTCTTCCGAAGTATCCGTGGTATGGGGCAGAATCGTCGCAGCCGCTACCCCCTGAGCCAGCGCTTCGCGCACGTCCGGTTCATACGCTGAGAGGAACAGATCGACCCTAAAAGCTTTGAGGTAACGCGCTACCGATGTGCCAGCTGTCCATCCACTGCGCTCGATCGGCAGCGCGTAGTGCTCGATCGTCCGACCGATGCGCAGACCCGTAGCAGCGTTGTTGCGTGAGAGGATGATCACCTCGATCAATCGATCGTCAAACTGCGCATTGATTGCCAACAAATTGCGCACAAACCGAAAGCCTGAACCCTTTGCCAGTGGCAGATCAACGTGCTTGAGCTGATGATGATAGTAGGCCTCCAGCCCCTCCTGCTCAAAGATAGCGTTCTCCTCCTCGAGATCAAACAGTGCACGGGAGCTGATCGCTATCACCAGTTTGTCGCTTAAATCATAAGCCATAAGATACCCTTAGAGATGCTCTGGATAATATTGGATGCACGAAGTGTAACATAATTCCAGCCAAGTCGTGTTACAATCCACCATCCCAAACCGGAGGCGCAGCATGGATACTGCATCGCTCATCTATGCTGCACTGATCCTTTTGGGTGCCAGTTTCGTACAGGCGATGATCGGATTTGCTTTTAACCTCCTGGCCATTCCATTGCTGATCTGGAGCGGATTTTCCCTGGGCCAATCGATCGCCATCACTGCAATACCCATCCTGATACAACTCCTCATCAGCGCATTCAAGCAGCGTCGATCTCTTGTTGCGGATGACCTTGCTCTGGGTATTGGCGTACGCTTTGTCACCCTGCCCATTGGCATCATGCTTCTCTATACCCTCGACCAACTCGATCCCAATACAATCAAACCATTCGTTGGAGCAGTGCTGCTCCTGATTGTGCTGAGTGAATGGTTTGTTCATTTTGTTCCACGAGCGCACCTGGGGCGCGGATGGGATCTGCTGGCATTTGGGATGAGCGGGTTGATGCTGGGGGTCATTGGGATGGGCGGGCCGCCAATCGTCCTGTGGCTCATGGCGCACGACTGGCCCCCTAAACGCAGCCGGGCGTTTGTGACCTGGCTCTTTTTGGCCTCTGCACCGATACAGATCGGGTTGCTCTACTGGAAGCTGGATGAGACAGCTCTAAAGGGCTTCGCGATCGGCACAGCCCTGTTGCCCATCGTGATCGTTGGCACGTTGCTGGGCAATTGGATCGGGGATCGATTTGATGAAAAACGCTTCAAGCAGATCGTGCATCTCTTTTTGCTCCTGACGGCCCTCATATCGATCGTCTCACCCCTCCTCTAAACAGACAATGAGAAACGATTGATTTTCCAAGTGTTTCGTTTAGCGATTCAACTTACGCTTTCTTTAAAAACTCGGTCTTAAGAAAGATCTTGACCCCATTGACGCGCCCTTCGATGTGGGTCGGATCATCCGGGAGGAGGTGAATGTTTTTGACTGCAGTGCCCTGCTTGGCTGTAAAGCCAGCACCCTTGACGGGAAGGTCTTTGATGATCGTGACGGTGTCGCCTTCGTGCAGGATATTGCCGTTACTGTCGCGTACCGTCAAGGTTGCTTCGGAATCGTCAACCAGGCCCGCCTCTGCCCAGGCGAGTACTTCGGGCTCGAGGTAGAGCATGTCGAGCAGATCCTGCTTACCCAGTCGACTCAGCAGACGATACGCCACTACCTGTACCGCTGGTTCGGTACTCCACATGCTCTCATTCAGGCAGTGCCAGTGCGCTTCGTTTTGCATCGGATCGTCGATCGAATCGGCGCAGGTTGTGCAGATCAGGATCGCATCCTCCTTAGGCATAACAGTATAGGGATGCAGTCCATCGCTGCTCCCGCAGAGTTCGCAGACACCGCCGCTTCGTTTTTGCAGAGCCTCTGTGCTCATGTTGGATCCTTTTTTGGACGGCATTATACCCAAATACCGAAAGAGGTCTCTTTTGATGGCGCCTCCAAAGAGCATCCCTAAAATCGATCAGATCGTTCCACCAAAATCCTGTGTCCAATAACAGCGATAATACCCCTGCGCATCGGGCGATGTCGTGCACGATTCATGCATACCAAAATCGGTAAGATTGGGGTTCATAATACTCGAGCAGTGTCCGTGTGTACTTGTCATCCATCCTTCCATGGCATGAACCCACTCTTTGTCTTCTGGAAGCTTGGTTGATGCAAAAAATGCGATGTTTTCAGCGGTAAGATTACCGGTATAACCATTATGTTTCATGCGTTCCCTGGGTGTACTGGCATGACCAAGAGCCTGACCGGTCGTATCGCTGGCCGTTCCAGAACCCTTATGATCGTAATGTCCACTGATGCGCATATCTTCGCTGTGTTCGCGTGCCGAAGCCTGCAGATGGGATTCGTTTTGCAGGTCTGTTCCTACTGGACCGGAGAGTCCCCGTGAATCGTTGCATTTAATTGAAAGCATTCGCAGATAATTGACGACACTGAGATATTGATCATCGACAGGATCTGCGCTGTTGTATCCAGGCACATCAGCAAGATTGATATGAAAAGAACTATTGATGGTGCTCTGTGTCGCATCACCGGTGACGCCTGTTGCACTTGTATTGCCTGTTTGCATATCGCCAGAAGAACTGCATCCGGTTATCATCTGCACCGCAATAAATGATGTCACCACATGCCATCGCATTGGATCTCCTTTGTTGCATTATTGATACAGTATAGCATATTTGTCCCCATAAAAGGAGATCTTTAACCCAAATCTCAAAAATAGAATTCTTTGGATCTGCTCTATATCCTTAAGGCCTTTGCGTCAAATATGAATCGCACTTGTGGGTGCGGCAATGATGTTATGCGAACCCCTGGATGCATGGATGCGATGATGGGGCAAAAGTCGTGAATTTCTCTTTCGAGATTTGGGCTAAAGTTCACTCCCTGTACGAATTGCATCGAGCCCGAAACGGGTGCGGATGCGGTACATCTGTTCGCTTAGGACATAGGAGGCGTGATCGGACTCAAAATCGACCAACGAGAGCGCTCGGGGATGATGGAGGGTAAAATCAGAAACGCTCAGCGAGATCTTGACCGCCGTGCCGTCACCAAGCTCTGCGTGCATCTCGGACAGGCTCTTTTTCAAAAGCATCTCACTAAACAATCGATCCATACGTCGGGTGGTTTTGGCTCGGCGCCCATCGGCGTAGCGTATCTGAAGTGCATAGCGTGTGGGGTTGACCTCGATCTCTGAGACCAGATGGGCGATGTGGCGCGCCATGATCATGATGCGACGGCGCACCTCTTTTGTATCGTCGAGCGGATCGAATGTGCGGCTCATGCCGATGCTTTTGCGGCCGTTGCGCGGCTCGATCCCCTCACCATCGATCCCAAGAATGCGACGATAGAGCGTGCGGCCGTTTTTGCCCCAACTCTCGAACAGTCCCCTGGCCAAAGCCACCTGACCCAGTCGAACAATGCCGCGTTGGCGCAGACGCACCTGCAGCCGCCGACCGATGCCTGGAAAAGCTTCGATCGGCTTATCGTCGATAAAAGCGCGCACATCATTGACCCGCAGCACACCGTACGGCTTGGCATACTCTGTGGCCAGCTTGGCGATCCATTTGGATCGAGCGATACCGATCGAAACGGGCAGATCAAAAGCGACCAATATGCGCGCCTGCAGTTCACGGGCAAAGGTCTCGATATTGCGATCCGGGATCCAGCCGCCTGTATAGCCAAAAAACTCATCGATACTAAACGGTTCGATCTGGGGAATCTGACGCGACAGATAGGTATGCAAACGATGCGAAAGTCGATGGTAGAGAAGATAGTCCGAAGGTACCACCACCATTGCAGGGCAAAGGCGCAGCGCCTGCGCCAGCGACATACCGGTACGCACGCCGCATGCGCGTGCCTCATAGCTCGAGGTGGTTACAATGCCGCGTATTTTGTCACGGCCATCGATCCGATCGATAAACTTCTCACGAAAATTTTTCCGATGATCACTGTAAAACACCGGCGCTACGAACGCCCCGCTGTTGTCGTTCATCAGTCGGATATGCTGGCGTTTGCGGCTGAATATCTCGAGGTTACTCCGCCCGCCTACGGCGACTGGGATCCCTTTAAGCTCGGGATGGATGGAGCGTTCGGCTGAAACAAAAAAACTGTCGATATCGATGTGCAAAAACATAGGCACATTGTATCAAAGCCGAGGAACAGAGGCTGAGAATCTGTCCTTTTGTCATGCAATCCAAATCCCAAAACAGGATGTGGGGTTTGAATGTATGATGTACGCTACGATTTCACATAGCGCAGCAACAGAGCTTCTATCTCCTCATGGAGCTTCTGGCGAGCCGAGGCGTCGAGATGACGTGTATTGACCTCAAGGCGCGTTATGTGGCCTCGATGGGTCAGCTTGTAGGGTTCGCTGCTACGTGGTTTGCTCTTTTTGTTAAGGGCACGAATGGCCGCTCGATCGAGTTTGCGAGCGATGAAATCAAAATAGACCTCGACCTGTTTTTTTGGGTCTTCGATCTTTTGGATCTCATAGAGCGCTTCGATATCGTTGGTCGAACGGTTTTTAGCCAGATCTTTAATGATGGCATCTTCGAGTGCGAGGACTTTGAGGATCTTGCTGATGTAGGATTTGGATTTGCCCAGTGCCAGAGAGAGGTCTTCCATGCTCGCATAGAGTCCTCGGTCCATCGCATGGCGCAGCGAAAGAGCCAGCTCCAGCGGATTGAGATTGTCCCGTTGGGTGTTTTCCATCACGGCGATCTCAAAGAGTGCCTTGTCTCCCTCCTGCTGTATCGGCAATTCGGTCTCTTGAACGATCGCTTTGATGCTCTTGAGGCCAAGCTTTTTGTGCGCGAGCCA
>CAZWMZ010000022.1:0-6300 GCA_964634965.1 uncultured Nitratifractor sp.
TCCGCTGGGCATCGCCGCTGTGACGCCAACGATCTTTGGATCCTCCTGAGCCAGGGCGAGCAGCGTATCGGAAAAGATCGCCGTTGCGGCCTTGGTGCCACCCTTTTTGAGTGATTTACCGTTGCTAAGATCGAATGCGCCTACGCCGTGCCACTGCTCTTTGGAACGTTCGGCTCCTTCGGCGATCTCATAGCCTTTGCCTTTGGTGGTGTTCGCATGGACGATCACCGGTCGACCCATCTCTTTGGCGATCTTGAGGGTTTTGATGATCTCTTCGATGTTGTGGCCATTGATGGGGCCGATGTATTTGATGCCGAGTTCTTCAAACAACAATCCTGGTGTCAAAATGCGCAGCGACTCATCGAGTCGCTTCAACACATAGGCGGTGCCGTCAGCTGAGAGTGTCTGCAGCCCCTCTTTGACCACCTTTTTGACCTTGGAGTAGACCGGGCCGGACATGGTGCGCGAGAGATAACGGCTCACAGCGCCAATGGGCGTCGAGATGCTCATTTCATTGTCATTGAGGATGATAACGACGGGCAACTGCCGCTCGCCCAGTTCATTGAGTGCTTCATAGACCATTCCCGCACTCATGCTGCCATCTCCGATAAACGCCACCGGGATCCGATCGGTTTCGCCTTTGAGTGCGAAGGCTTTGGCTGCGCCCACAGCCAGAGAGATGGATGTGGAGCTGTGGCCAGCCTTGTAGTAATCATACTCCGATTCGTCCGGATCGGTATAGCCGCACATGCCGTCCCACTGGCGCAGCGTCTCAAACGCCTCCCAGCGATCGGTGATGAGCTTGTGGGCATACGCCTGGTGCGACACATCGAACAGAAACGGATCTTTGGACGGGTCAAATACCGCATGCATTCCGACGATCAGCTCCGTTGCTCCCAGATTGGAGCTCAGGTGTCCACCGTTGTGACTGACGACATCGAGGATACGCTGACGGATCTTTTCGGCCAATGCTTGCAATTGCGTTAACGATTTATCGTGAAGTTTCATCGGCGATACTCACTTGTGATAGATGCATACTGGTAGCATAATAGTACAACCATCTTAATCTGTTTTGCTTTAAGCCAGCTAAAACGATCGGTTTGGGGCAGGTGGGCATGGCACGATCCCCTCCGACTCGTCTCATGCAAGCACCTCATCCAGCACAGCAAAGAGACGATCGTTTTGCTCAGATGTGCCGACGGTGATGCGGATCGCATTGAGTCCATAGGAGGCCAGATCGCGTACGATCACACCACGACGCAACAGCGCATCGGCGATGGTGCTCGCATCGCGTGGCGGCTCAAAGAGGTAGGTGATAAAGTTGGTATAGCTCTCGATCGTTTCGATCCCGTGCGCCTGTGCAAAGGCTTCGTAGCGAGGCAGCTCCTCAAAATGAAGTGCGATCGCCCGATCGACAAAAGCCGTATCGCTGTTCGCAGCGATCGCCGCTGCGAGCGAGAGGGTCGTGATGTTAAAGGGTGGACGCATCTTAAGCAGCGCTTCGATGATCGGACGCGGTGCGATTCCATACCCAACCCGCATGCCACCCAGGCCATAGGCTTTGGAGAATGTCCCGAGGTAGATCGCATTGGGGTACTCCAGCAGATCGTTTGGCGTGATGGCATAGGCAGGGTCTTTGTAGGCTGCATACTCCATGTACGCACCGTCGATCACCACCAGCGTATCCGGATCGGCGGCCGCGAGGATGCGCAGCACCTCTTCGCGCGTCGTCGCATCGCCGGTGGGGTTGTTGGGCGTGCACAGATAGACCACATCGGGATGGTGTTGGTGCATGAGGGGGATTAGCTCATCGGCCTTGTGTTCCCAGCTCGGGGTGCGTACGATCGTCGCGCCCATCTGACGAGCATAGATCTCATACATCGCAAACGTCACGCGGCTCATAAGTACCGTGCTCTGTTCGTTGAGTTTGGCGCGCGAGATAAATTCGAGGATCTGATCGCTTCCCGCTCCGATGATGATCGTCTCTTCGGGCACCTCAAACCGTTGCGCAAGCGCCGCTTTGAGCTCAAACATGCTGTCATCGGGGTAGAGATGAGCCTTGTCTGCATGCGCAACGATCGCTTCGCGTACCACCGGCGAGGTACCGATGGGGTTTTCGTTGGATGCGAGTTTCACCACAGCATCGGGCTCGATTCCAAATTCACGCACCACCAGCTCGATCGGCTTGCCCGCTTCGTAAACGTTGATGCTCTCCAGTGTCGTATTAAATGTCATCATATCCCCCTTTGGTTCCTCGTTCGTCATCCTAATTTAGACGTCATCGGCCTCTTTGACATACGAGCCGAGAAATTTGATCGAATCGGTATGCTTATCAAAGATACGTTTGATCTTCTCATCCGCTTTGTGCCCGTCGAACTCGATAAAAAAGATCGATACCCCTTCGACGATGTGCGACTTGATCTTGGTCAGATCGATCTGTGCTTCTTTGAAATCGAGCAAAAACTCCACCAGTGCACCGGGGCGATTGGGCAGGCGAACGAGAATGGTCGTCTTGTCGTTACCGCTGGGGGCGTTCTCAAAGTCGCTGATGACGAAAAAGCGCGTTCGGTTGTCTCCCTGATCCTCAATGTTGTTGTACAGGATAGGGAGATGATACATTTTCGAAGCCACTTCGGCACAGATTGCTGCTGCGCTGGGATCTTGTGTCGCCAGCAATGCGGCTTTGGCGGTCGATTCGACCGGAATCTGCTCGATCTCATCGAGCCCAAAATCTTCCAAAAACTGACGGCATTGTCCAAAAGCGATGTCCTTGGAGTAGAGCCGTTTGATCTGCTTGATATTTTCGGCTTTGGTCGCCAGTACATGATGGATGTCGATCATCACTTCGGCCACAATCTTGAGATTGTAATCACTCAAGCAGGAGATGGTATCGCTGACGATGCCATTAAAGCTGTTTTCGATCGGCACGACACCAAATTTCGCCTGACCGCGCGCCACCTCACGAAACACTCCCTTGATTGAGCCGATGGGAATGTAGCGGCTCAGCGCTCCAAATTTGTTTTCGGCTGCCTGGTGTGTAAAACTCGCATCCGGACCCAAAAAGGCGATCTGTTCGGGCAACTCAAAATTGCGTGCAACCGCAAAGAGTTCCTGAAAAAGTGCCGCAATCGCATCGTCGCTCAGCATCCCATCGCTGTCGCGATTGTAGGCTTTGAGACGCTCCAGTATCTCTTGTTCCCGCTCGGGTCGATAGATGGGGGTGCCGGCCTGTTTTTTCAGGTCGCCAACCTGCTGGACGTATCGCATACGTTCGTTATATAAATCGATCAGTCGAATGTCTATCGCGTCGATGTCGCGACGCAAGTCGTTCAATTCCATGCGCTTATCCTTTGTCGGTTTGGAGCCACTCCTCTTCGAGTTTCAGCTGATCTTCCAGGCGCTCTCGTGTCCGTATTAAACGGTCTTGCCCCTGCTCAAGCGCCACTTCGGCCGCGCGATTGCGGCTGTTGTAGTTGCTCGCCATGGTAAAGCCATACGCCCCCACCGTCTGCACCGCCAGCAGATCGTTGTGGCGGGTTGGCGGCAACGGATAGTCGCGCGCAAGCCAATCGCCGCTTTCACAGATGGGTCCGACCACATCGGCCGGAGTCGCATCGGCATCGGATGGCTCGAGCATCTCGATACGATGGTAGGCGCGGTAGAGTGTCGGTCGCATCAGATCGTTCATCGCGGCATCCACGATGACGAAGCGCTTGTCGCCGTTGCGCTTTTCATAGAGAACACGCGTCAACAACACACCCGCTTCGGCCGTGAGATAGCGTCCGGGCTCGCACACGATCGTCATATCCAGCCCCCGAATCGCCTGAACGATCATCTGAGCATATGCTTCGGGCTCGATGGGGGTCTCATCGCGATAGACCACACCCAGTCCGCCACCGACATCGAAAAATTTAATCTCAATGTCGATGGCACGAAGCGAGCGAACCAGGTCGGCGACGATATTGGCAGCCTCCTGAATGGGGGCCAGGTCGGTCAATTGCGAGCCGATATGAAAATGAATCCCTACGGGATCCAGCGCCGCTGATTGTTTGGCTCGAATGTACATGTGTTTTGCCGTATCGATCTCAACACCAAATTTGTTTTCGTGCAGACCGGTCGAGATATAGGGATGCGTCTGCGCATCGACGTTGGGATTGACCCGAATCGAGATGCGCGCCTGCACACCGATGCGTTCGGCGATCGCCTCGACCCGTTCCATCTCCGCCTCACTCTCGAGGTTGATGAGCAAAATCCCCAGGCGCAACGCCTCTTCGATCTCGTCGTCACGCTTGCCCACGCCGGAAAAAAGGATCTTATAGGGCGCAACCCCGGCTGTTAATGCCCGCTTGACCTCGCCGATGCTTACGCAATCTGCCCCCGACCCCTGCGAAGCAAAATGGGCAATGGTTGAGAGGTTCGCATTGGCCTTGACCGCATAGGCGATAAGCGACTTGTGACCTGCAAACGCTTCTTTGAGCGCACGAAAACGCTCCGCCATCGCATCGAAGTCGTATACATACAGCGGTGTCCCGTACCGCACAGCCAAAGCATGATAATCAATCTGCATCGTTGTTTCCATATATGAAATAGGGCGATTTTAGCGAAAATACGATTAAGAGCGGCCCCTCAATGGGGTCAGGCGTTGAATATCCACCCTCACCTCTCCTGTTTGTTGCAAATCTTTGACACCATCGAGCGGGACAATCCAACATATCTGGCCACCTCCGCCTGCGTATAGCCATCAGTCACGGATGAGAGGATCGCTTCGTTGCGCGGCAGGGTGTCGAAGTGTTCTTTGAGCGTATGCGTACGGGCAGGTCGGCGGGTATGCTCAGGTGTTATGCTTTTTTGGCTTTGCAACTCCGAGAGCATCGCAAGGTCGTCTTCATCCAAAGCTGCACCGATATGCTCCTGAATGTTTGCAAAATCGAGTTCAGCCAGCAGTCTCGAATGCAAGGCACACGATACGGGTGTTTGTCGGTTGACAATGACGGCTCCGAGGGTGTAGGGGTATTCGCCAATCTGCGATGCCAGTCCGGCTTCGATGGGGTTGTGTTCGATGTAGCGTATGAGGGTATAGTAATATGCTTCACTGGTCAGATAACGCGAATAGAATCTTCCCTGCCAGAAGTGACCTGAGCGTTTGTGTTTGCGGTTGGCGTAAATGGCGTAGTTGGAGTTGATGTGTTTCATAAAAAGCGAGAGGTTCTCATCGGCTGTCTCGACCAACAGATGGAAATGGTTGGGCATCAGGCAATAATCATGCAAAGTTACCCGATAAGCTTCGCAGGCCTTGCATACAATCTGCAAAAACATTGCATAGTCCGAATCCTCCACAAACACATCGCTTCGATTGGCACCACGGTTGATGACATGATGGTATCCGGCAAGGTCTATGCGGGGCCGGCGGGGCATGAAGTCTCCTTTGAATAGTGCATTTTATTGGGAAAAGTATAGCGTAAGTTTGGTGGATATTCAACGCCTGGCCCCTATTGAGATTGACATCTCATTGATCCGCCTCCAATACCTTGTCTACATCAAATTCACAATCTTGAAGCACACCTTCTCGGATGGAATAGACCCCACCACTCAATGCCCTGTCATATTGAAAATATTTCCGTACCCGTGCTTCATTATTGAATTGCCAGCTTTCAATTATCTTAGCAATTTTGCGACTTTTTATGTATTTCATTTTATTATTATCTGATAAATAGTTTTTACAGCCAAAAGCTTTCCAATCTTTTTTCTCCCACTCCCTCGCATGTTTCACCAGTTCCGGATCAGCCAACATTGCTTGCTGAGTTCTAAATGCCTGCATCATCACGGCACGATCGATCGCTTTTTTATAGGTAGCATAGACTTTGCGCTCCACATCATCCCTCACCCCATTGTTGTTGCTATCGATTCCAAGCAGTGTAGCGTTGTTAACTTTCGGGTCCGGTTCTGGTGGCAATCTATGCCCATCTACTTCCCAGTAGATACTTAGATTGACTTTATTTGAAAGTGTGTTGCCTACTTTGGCTTGGATAGTGAGATTAGTATCTTTTTTTGCTATGAGGGTATGGTTCTTTATCGTGAGAGCTTCGGGATGGTCGATGATCCACTCTGCCTGGTTGGTAACATCTTTGGTGGTGTTGGTATCATAGGTGGCGGTGAGCTGGATGGTGGTGTTGGTCTCTTTGTTGAGGGTGGTTTTTGGGATGGTTAGTGTCAGGGTGCGCAGTAGCGGAGTATCGCCATCTGTGGTGGTATTGGTGCTGGTAGTGTTGGTGTCATCATCTGCGACAAGAATCGCTGAGG
>CAZWMZ010000023.1:0-2804 GCA_964634965.1 uncultured Nitratifractor sp.
TACTCGCTCCTCCGCCCACGTCCGAACCGCTGCCGACAATGGCCGAGCTTGAGATACGCCCCTCGACCATCACCGGGCCGAGCGTACCGGCGTTGAAGTTGATGTACGATGCGCCGGGCATCACCGTCGTCCCCGGTGCCAGCTGCGCACCCATCCGTACCTTGGAGCTGTCGAGGATGCGGGTGTTCTCTGCCGGGATGATATGCTGCAGATAGCGGGGGAACTTGTCCACGCTCGTAATATCGGGGAACGTACCCTCCAGCTTCATCTCGATCTCGTTTTCACGAAGATACGCAAGCTCATAGGGCTTGTTACCCACCCACGCAACGTTGGTCAAGATCCCGAACGCCCCGTCGAGATTGACACCCCGCAACGGTGCTTTGCCCAGCGAGAGGGCGTAGAGCTTGAGGTAGACCGCCTCGACGCTTTGGGGGGCGGCATCGTCGAAGAGAAAAACAATGCGGTAGTTTTTGCCGATCTCCTCTTTGGCAGCAAGGTGTTTGATCACCTGTACATTGCGATGCGCTTCGCCGGAAGCTTCGGCCAGATAGGGTGCAAATGCCGCCATGGCGTTGGCAACAAAGGCGTCATTGAGTGTCGCGACATATTCGCTGCCGCTGAGGTCTACTTTGATCCGTGCCTCCTGCAATGCACGCATAAAGACCGCCGCCGATCCACTGTTTTCTCTCCAGTTGACGACAGCAAAATTGGCTTGCAGCACCTTTTCGGCATTTTTTTGTCCGCGATCGACCCGCGCGATTCCAAAGGCGATCGGTTCACGGTATCCCTCGCTATTTTTGATCGTCTCGATCCATGTTTGGAACGCATCGGTCGATGCGATGGTTTCGATAGCCATGCACAATCCTTGAAAAAAATTTGGGGATATTATACTTCAGTTTCGTTCGGAAGTTCCTTGGGGGGCACCTCGGCCATGATCGCAAACCAGTCCCGATCGAAACGATGAGCGATAAACGCCGTACGGTGCGGCAGCAGACAGGCCGAGCAATCCTGATGGATCACATCGTTGTGCTGGATCTGGGCACCCTCTTTGGCTGCAATCGCACAGGTGCTTTTGCGCACACGCTCTCCCGAGCGATCCAACCCTGCATCGTCGAAGCGAAAATAGGGACAGGCGCAGAGGTAGCAATTGAGATCCTCCATCGTATGGCACCGTTTTCCTTCGGCATAGAGTGGACAAAAGTCGGGCTCATGGATCACCATGTTGTCGTAACGAAAATAGGCGATCAACTCCGCGTCGCTCAGATGCGCCAGTTTTGCGACGAGAGCGCGGTGCTTGGCGCCGTGTTGATCAAACCACTCACGATATCCCATCGTATCCTCCCAGGGTCAGCAGACTCAGCAGCACGATCTCGGTGATCTCCAGCGTTGCGCCCAGCAGGTCACCATTGGCAAATCCCAGGGCGCGTTTCAATCGCCATGCCACCACGAGACTGACAGCAACCCCCAGCGCAAGAATGCCTGCCAGGATCCAGCTCTGCACACTGCCCACAAGCAACACGACCGCAGCGATCGCTGCGGCGACACCCTGCGGTGACACCGCTCGGTGCAATCTCTCCACCAGCGCAGAGCGAAACGTCATCGAGGCGATCACAGCAGTCAGTCCCAGGCGACTGGCAAAGGGCACGAGCATCCAGAGAGGACCGGCCGAGGTGTGCAAAAGATAGGCCAGCAGTAGGGTCTTGATCGTCAACACTCCGACACCCCAGAGGACTCCCATGGCTCCCACGGCAGGATCTTTGATGACGGTATAGGGGTCCTTGCCACCGTGGGCAGCATGCAAGGCATCACTGACATCCATGACCGCTTCAGTGTGGACGTATCCATAGAGCATCGGATAGATCGCTGCTGCGAGCAGGCTCCCTGTCAGCCCCATCGTGTGGGTCAGCAGTGCGATTCCCAGCACCATCCATCCCAGCAGGGCGCCTGCCAGCGGCAGCGACCAGACCATTCCGCGTGCAGTCGGGGGATGCTGCAGATCGATGCCGTCTGCTCCCCCGATCGGCAGAAGGGTAAAGTACCCCAGCCCCAGCTTGATCCCGCTCCACAACCCGTGCATCACCACCATGCTCCTGCGACTAAAATGGTTACGATGAGCATATCCAAACGCCCCTGAAGAGCCAAAGCCCTGCGCAGATCATCGATCGTGACCGTGCGCGGTCCGATCCCCAGCCACCCTTTGGGTTTGAGTACGCCATCGTATCGGGTCGGGCCACCCAGCCGCACGCAGAGCACCCAGCCCATCGCTGCGATTGGATAGCCGGCGTTGGGGCTCGGATGACGGGAGGCTTGTCGTACGATCCGTGATAACAATGAAAACAGTTGCACTCCCAATCCTCTGCTCCTGGCTGTTTGCTGCCTGCTTCTGGTCATGGCTCCGGCCGCAACGATCAGCAATGCGGTGATGCGGGAGGGCAGGTAGTTGGCGATATCATCGAGCCGTGCAGAGGCCTTGCCAAATCGCTCGTAGCGTGCGTTACGGTATCCCACCATCGAATCAAGCGTATTGATCGCTTTGTAGACAAACGCCCCGGGCAGACCGAACAGGACGAGATAAAACAGCGGCGCAATCACCCCATCTGAGAGGTTTTCGGCGTAGGTTTCAATGGCGGCTTTGTTGATCTGGGAGGAGGTGAGAGTCTCGGTATCTCGACTGACCAGATAGCGGATCGTCTCGGGGTGGGCGATGACGTTGTGTACCGAATCATAGAGCATCCTGGACGCAAGAGTGGTCGAGGCGATGGTGCCGATGAGGATAGCGTGCAAGAGGGGGTAATCAGCTTGCG
>CAZWMZ010000024.1:0-7998 GCA_964634965.1 uncultured Nitratifractor sp.
AAAGTAGGCGACAAGATGGCCGGACGCCATGGAAACAAGGGTATCGTTTCCAACATTGTTCCTGAGATCGATATGCCCTACACGGAAGATGGTGAACCGGTAGAGATCATCCTCAACCCGCTGGGAGTCCCTTCGCGGATGAATATCGGCCAGATTCTTGAGGTGCATCTGGGCCTTATCGGTGCGCGACTGGGTGAGCAGATTCAGGAGATCTTTGATCGTTCGCAAAAAGATTTTGTCCAGCAACTGCGAAGCAAGATGATGGAGATCGCCCATACCGCCAAACTGATGGCGATCCAAAACGAGCTGGCCGAGATGGACGACGAGACGCTGATTCGGTATGCTCGTGACTGGGCCAGGGGGGTCAAATTTGCCGCACCGGCGTTCGAATCGCCCAACACCGAGGAGTTTGCACGCCTCTTCGAGCTGGCCCGGCTCGACACCGATGGCAAGACAGTCTTGTATGACGGCAAAACCGGCGAAAAGATGACCGAGCGGGTCAATGTCGGCTACATGTACATGCTCAAGCTCCACCACCTCGTTGACGAGAAGGTGCATGCCCGTTCAACTGGCCCCTACTCGCTGGTTACACAGCAGCCGGTGGGCGGTAAGGCGCTCTTCGGTGGCCAGCGTTTCGGTGAGATGGAGGTGTGGGCACTCGAAGCCTACGGCGCAGCCCACGTACTCAAAGAGATGTTGACGATCAAATCGGACGATGTCGAAGGGCGTGCGCGGGCCTATCGTGCCATCACACGCGGCGAGAGTGTTCCCGAATCGGGCGTACCGGAGACCCTGTTTGTCTTGACCAAAGAGTTGCAGGCACTGGGGCTGGATGTAGAGCTTTACGAACGAAAAAACGAGGAAGAGGGTGAAGAGAATGAGTGAAAACGTATTGAATGATTTGGTACCGGTCGATGTCAACAGCGAAGAGCGTCCTACCGATATCGAGGCGCTTCAACTTCGCGTGGCCAGCCCTGAGAAGATCCTCTCATGGAGTTACGGTGAGGTCAAAAAGCCAGAGACGATCAACTACCGTACGCTCAAGCCTGAGCGTGACGGGCTCTTCTGCGCCAAAATTTTCGGCCCCATTCGAGATTATGAGTGTTTGTGCGGCAAGTACAAAAAGATGCGCTACAAAGGCGTCGTCTGTGAAAAGTGCGGCGTAGAGGTGACCAGCTCCAAGGTACGTCGAACCCGCATGGGGCACATCGATCTGGTTGTACCCGTTGCGCACATCTGGTATGTCAACTCGCTCCCGTCGCGCATCGGAACGCTGCTGGGGGTCAAGATGAAGGATCTGGAGCGGGTGCTCTATTACGAAGCCTACATTGTTCAAGACCCGGGCGAAGCGACCTACGACAGCGACGGCGGCAACGCCGTTGAGAAGTACGACGTCCTCAACGAAGAGCAGTATCAGCAGATCTCTCAACGCTTTGGTGTGAGTGGATTCCGGGCATTCATGGGAGGACAGGTGATCAAAGAGCTGCTGGCCGAACTTGATCTGGTCGATATGTTCGCTCAGCTCAAAGAGGAGGTGGCCTCCACCCGATCCGAAGCCAGACGCAAAACGATCATCAAACGTCTCAAGGTGATCGAGGCCTTTTTGGATTCGGGCAACCGGCCTGAGTGGATGATGCTGACCTATCTGCCGGTGCTCCCGCCCGATCTGCGTCCGCTCGTAAGCCTCGATGGCGGCAAATTCGCCGTCAGCGATGTCAACGACCTCTACCGCCGCGTCATCAACCGCAACCAGCGTCTCAAGCGTCTGGTGGAGCTCGATGCGCCCGAGATCATCGTCCGCAACGAAAAGCGGATGCTCCAGGAGGCGGTCGATGCGCTCTTTGACAACGGCCGTCGCGCTAATGCGGTCAAGGGTGCCAACAAACGCCCCTTGAAATCCCTCAGCGAGATCATCAAGGGCAAGCAAGGACGTTTCCGTCAGAATCTTCTAGGAAAACGGGTTGACTTTTCAGGCCGTTCGGTCATTGTCGGCGGCCCCGATCTGCGCATGGATCAGTGCGGATTGCCCAAAAAGATGGCGCTGGAGCTCTTCAAGCCGCACCTGATGGCCAAGCTCGAGGAGAAAGGATATGCGACGACCCTCAAGCAGGCCAAAAAGATGATCGAGCAGAAAACCAACGAGGTGTGGGAGTGTCTCGAAGAGGTGGTTGAGAGCTATCCGGTACTGCTCAACCGTGCGCCGACACTGCACAAACTCTCGATTCAGGCCTTTCACCCGCGCCTGATCGAGGGCAAGGCAATTCAGCTGCACCCGTTGGTGTGTGCGGCCTTTAACGCCGACTTTGACGGCGACCAGATGGCGGTGCATGTTCCGCTCTCGTCCGAAGCGGTAGCTGAAGCAAAGATTTTGATGCTCAGTTCAATGAACATTCTGTTGCCTGCATCGGGTAAGGCGATCGCCGTTCCGTCGCAGGATATGATCCTGGGTCTCTACTACCTATCACTCGAAAAGAGCGACGTCGTCGGCCAGCACAAGCTGTTTGCCAACGCCGATGAGGTGTTTATCGCCTACGAGCAGCAAACCCTCGATCTAAACGCACGGGTGCGCACCCTCATCGATGGTGAAGTGATCACCACGACTGCAGGTCGATTGATCCTGCATTCGATCATCCCCGATTATGTGCCCCAGTCCTACTGGAACCGCGTGATGAAGAAAAAAGAGATCGTCAATCTGGTCGATTACATCTACAAGCACAGCGGGATTGCGTTGACGGCAGAATTTTTGGATAATCTCAAGGATATGGGATTTGAGTATGCCACCCGTACCGGTGTCTCGATCTCGATCGACGACATTCGCGTACCCGAATCCAAAGAGTCAATTGTCGCTACAGCCAAAGCGCGTGTGGTAGAGATCCAGCAGCAGGCGAGCGCAGGTCTGTTGACCGAACAGGAGCGCTACAACAAGATTGTCGATATCTGGACCGATGCCAACAACACCATCGCCGATCAGCTGATGGAGTTGATCAAAAACGACAAAGAGGGCTTCAACTCTGTCTATATGATGGCCGACTCAGGTGCGCGGGGTAGTGCGGCACAGATTCGCCAGCTTTCGGGTATGCGCGGGTTGATGGCCAAATCGGACGGATCGATCATCGAGACACCGATCACCTCGAACTTCCGCGAAGGGCTCAATGTCCTGGAGTACTTCATCTCCACCCACGGCGCGCGCAAGGGTCTGGCCGATACGGCGCTCAAAACCGCCAACGCCGGTTATCTGACCCGCAAGCTCATCGATGTCGCCCAGAATGTCAAGGTGAGCATGGAGGATTG
The DNA here is from genome assembly GCA_964634965.1 of uncultured Nitratifractor sp. GTDB lineage: Bacteria > Campylobacterota > Campylobacteria > Campylobacterales > Sulfurovaceae > S017-3. The sequence continues at coordinate 3,292 of CAZWMZ010000024.1, forward strand.
TGGTACGCACGAAGGGGTTGAAGTCTCGGAGATCAGTTTTGGTAACGAACTGATTGAACCGCTTTCGGATCGGGTGTATGGCCGGGTGCTGGCCGAAGATGTCATCGATTCGCTGACCAACGAAGTGTTGCTCAGTGAGGGAACCCTCATCGACGAAGAGGCCGCCCAGCTTATCCGCGATGCGGGCGTACGCTCCGTCGTCATGCGCGCACCGGCTACCTGCAAAGCCCCCAAGGGAATCTGTGCGAAATGTTACGGATTGAACATGGCCGAAAACCGTCTGGTGAAGGTGGGCGAAGCGGTCGGAGTCATCGCAGCCCAGTCGATCGGAGAGCCCGGTACACAGCTGACCCTGCGAACTTTCCACACCGGTGGTACCGCTACGGCAGGCAAGGAGGAGCGTCAAGTTGTCGCCTCCAAAGAGGGCTTTGTGCGCTACTACAATCTCAACGCCTACCGCAACCGCAACGGCGAATTGATCGTTGCCAACCGCCGTAATGCAGGTATTTTGCTGGTCGAACCCAAGATCAAAGCTCCCTTCTCAGGAACCCTTTCGATCGGCGTGACGCACGATGAATATGTTCTCACCTTCCGTGCCGAGGAGCAAGAGGAGGTGCGCTATCTCCTGCGCAAAGGCGATGTCGCACGTGCCAACGAATTGGCCGGTGTCGCAGGCAAGGTCGAGGGCAAACTCTTTTTGCCCTACAAGGATGGCGATACGGTTGCTGCCGACGAATCGATCGTCGAGGTGATCAAGGAGGGATGGAGCATTCCCGGCCGCATCCCATTTGCAGCCGAACTCAAGGTCGAAGATGGTGCCCCCGTATCACAGCAAGTGGCTTCCGATGCCAAAGGAACGGTCAAATTCTTTATCCTCAAAGGGGACTATCTCGAAGCAATTGACACGATCCGTTCGGGAGAACCGGTCGAGGAGAAAGGGCTCTTCGCCGTGATTGTTGATGCACAAAATCGCGAGGCAGCCCGACACTACATCGCACGCGGCTCGGTTGTACAGGTGGCCAACGATACGCAACTGGAGCGAGGCGATCTGATCTCGGTACCGGCGACACAGTCGCAGGTGGTGATCGCTGAGTGGGATCCATACTCCGAGCCGATCATCGCCGAGCAGGCGGGAACGGTTACGTTTGAAGATATCCTGCCGGGCGTGACTGCGGCCGAGGAGTTTGACGAGTTGACGGGTGAAGTGCGCCTGCAGCTGAATGAGTACATCCCTTCCAGCTACAAGCCCGCGATCGTTTTGGCGACCGAGGGAGGCGAGATCCTGCGCTATCAGCTTGATCCGAAAACCAGTCTGTTTGTTCAGAACGGTGACCAGGTCGAACGAGCCGATATCCTGGCCAAGAAGCCCAAAGCAGCCATCAAATCCAAAGACATTACCGGAGGTCTGCCGCGTGTTTCGGAGCTCTTCGAAGCGCGCCGCCCCAAAGACATCGCTCTCATTGCCAAAATCGACGGTACCGTTACCATCGGCAAGCCGTTGCGCGGCAAAGAGCGCATTATCATTACCGGTGAAAACGGCCAGAGTATTGAGCAGTTTGCCGACAAAGGCAAGCAGATCCTTGTCCACACCGGCGAATACGTTCACGCAGGAGAGCGCCTGACCGACGGCGTGGTCGCCAGCCACGATATCCTCGAAGCACTTGGCGAAAAAGCACTCTACGAGTATATCGTCTCTGAGGTGCAACAGGTCTATCGTCGCCAGGGGGTCAACATCTCCGACAAGCACATCGAGATGATTGTTTCGCAGATGATGCGTCAGGTGCGTATCGTCGAGAGTGGCGATACAAAATTCATCGCCGGTGATTTGATCTCGCGCCGTAAGTTCCAGACGGAGAACGAGCGGATCGTCAAACTCGGAGGCGAACCCGCCATCGCCGAACCGATCCTTGTGGGCATTACGCGTTCAGCGGTCGGAGCCGACAGCATCATTTCGGCTGCGTCGTTCCAGGATACGACCAAGGTCCTCACCTCTGCATCCATTGCCGGAACGATCGATATGCTCGAAGACCTCAAAGAGAACGTCGTCATCGGTCGTCTCATTCCTGTCGGAACGGGCATGCTCGACTTTGACGATGTTGTGCTCACTCCTGCACAGTCAGACGAATGATCTGATATCCAGGGCCGGACCAACCTGCAACGCAACACTATCAAAGCAGGGACTGCAACCCCGCCCGGCAAACAGGGACCAAAGTCCCTGTTTCAAAAATTTACATTTTAGCTCCAGGTACCTCAGCTCCAAAATGCGTAGCATGGCACACATAACACGTATCATGCCAATCATGAATCCATAAACAGCCCTCTTGATGTGGTCGGTAAACCCGCATGGTACCCATCCTTGATAAAAGCATCGAATTTTTCATCAAGGATACAAGCAGGGAAATCCAGAAATTTTAGTTCCAGCCCCTTGGCTCCTTTCGCGCAGTGGTATTGTTCCCTGACAACACCATGGGTCAAATTTGTCCTATCGGCTTGTTTGACCTGCAACATGCAAATAGAGGGCTTGGGCTGAGTGGTGCTTTGAGGGCAAACACCCTACGTTGCTAATCTATACACATCCCATAAAATGGGTATTTATAATTTAAAATTTAGTTCCTGACCCTAAGTCAGGTGGTAACCATGTTGGTGTACTCTCCTTTTCGTTTGCGTGTGCGCAAGTTCTTCCAAAGCAAAATCCGCTATAATAACCTCCCTAATTTTTTATCTGCACACCAACAAAGCGCTTGGATATTGAGCGTTTTGTTAGGGTGCAAACCCGATTCAATTCGCTCACAAGAGCCATCAAAAAAACATGAAAGGAACATACTTTGCCTACCATCAACCAACTGATTCGCAAAGAGCGCAAAAAGGTGATCAAAAAATCGAAATCACCCGCACTGGTAAACTGCCCACAGCGTCGTGGTGTCTGTACGCGCGTTTACACCACTACCCCCAAGAAGCCCAACTCGGCTCTGCGTAAAGTCGCCAAGGTTCGCCTGACAAGCGGATTTGAGGTGATCTCCTATATCGGCGGAGAGGGGCACAACCTCCAGGAACACTCGATCGTCCTGGTACGCGGCGGACGGGTCAAAGACCTGCCGGGTGTAAAATACCACATCGTTCGCGGTGCACTGGATACTGCCGGTGTCGCCAATCGTAAAGTGGCTCGCTCCAAATACGGTGCGAAAAAGCCGAAAAACTAAACGAACGTTTGACCAAACCGAGGTGAGACCTTCGGGTCTTAGACAGGCGATACCAAAATCCTTCGTGGGTATGGCTTGAGTAAATCATCACGATTGAAGAGAGGAACAACATGCGAAGAAGACGAGCCCCCCAGCGTCCGGTTCTGCCCGATCCGGTCTATGGGTCCAAGATTTTGACCAAGTTTATCAACGCCATCATGCTCGATGGCAAAAAGAGCGTTGCGCAAAAAGTCATGTACGGTGCGCTGGAGCGAATTGAATCAAAGAGCGGTGAAAAAGGGATCGAGGTCTTTAACAAAGCCATCGAGAACGTCAAGCCGGTCATGGAGGTCAAGAGCCGCCGTGTAGGTGGAGCGACCTATCAAGTGCCGGTCGAAGTGCGCCCGGTGCGTCAGCAGTCGTTGGGGATCCGCTGGATCGTTGAAGCGGCCCGCAAGCGCAATGAGCGTACGATGGTCGAGCGTCTGGCCAACGAACTGATGGAAGCTGCTGCCGAGAAAGGGGCTGCCTTCAAGAAAAAAGAAGACACCTACAAAATGGCCGAAGCAAACAAAGCGTTTGCTCACTATCGCTGGTAAGAAGAGGAAAACATTATGCCACGTTCACACAAACTCGAAGACGTACGCAACATCGGAATCGCCGCCCACATCGATGCGGGTAAAACCACCACCACGGAACGGATCCTGTACTACACCGGCGTCGAACACAAGATCGGTGAGGTGCACGACGGTGCTGCCACCATGGACTGGATGGAGCAGGAGCAGGAGCGCGGGATTACCATCACCTCGGCGGCGACCACCTGTACCTGGCGCGGCAAACAGATCAACATTATCGACACACCAGGCCACGTTGACTTTACCATCGAAGTGGAGCGCTCGATGCGCGTCCTCGATGGCGCCGTGTCGGTTTTCTGTGCGGTTGGTGGCGTGCAGCCCCAGTCGGAGACCGTCTGGCGGCAGCGCAACCGCTACGGGGTACCCTCGATCGTCTTTGTTAACAAGATGGATCGAACCGGAGCCGACTTTTATGAGGTCGAGCGCCAGATTCGCGATCGCCTCAAAGGCAACCCTGTTCCCATCCAGCTCCCCATCGGCAGCGAAGAGAACTTCGAAGGGATCATCGATCTGGTCAAGATGAAAGAGATCGTCTGGGACGCCGAAGCCGAGATGGGTTCGGCTTACCACGAGCAGGAGATCCGCGACGAGTTGCGCGGCAAGGCCGAGGAGTATCGTGAAAAGATGATCGAAGAGATCGCATCGGTCGATGGCAACGAAGAGCTGATGGAAAAATATATGGAGGGCGAAGAGCCCACCGAAGAGGAGATTCGCGCAGGGATCAAGCACGCTACTATTTCGATGCAGATCGTACCAATGACCTGTGGAACTGCTTTTAAAAACAAAGGGGTGCAGACGTTGCTTGATGCTGTCGTTGATTATCTCCCCTCGCCGGTCGAAGCGATCGCGATCAAGGGAACGCTCATGGACGATCCCGATACCGAGGTGACCGT
>CAZWMZ010000025.1:0-6777 GCA_964634965.1 uncultured Nitratifractor sp.
GCCACCCCTTCACGCAACCCATCATCGATAACGATGCACTCCTCTTGATTTAATATCGCATAAAAAGCCTCAAAGAGTACGATCCCGGCAAGGATCAGGTCGGCGCGTCCGACCCCAACGCGACGTTCCCGTTCTGCGAACGGCATGGCCAGCAGCTGCTCCAGGTGCCTCGCGGGCTCATCTGCGTGCAGGCGCGTTCCGCTGATGCGGCGTGGATCGTAGGTGGCATACTCCATGCCGTGCTTGAGCGATGCAAGAGTGGTGGGTGTGCCTGCTGTGGCGACGAAGGCGTCGACCGAACCGTAGCGGCTCATCGTCTCTTCGGCAAACGTACGCACCGGTGCGATCAGTTCGGGCAGCGCCTCGCGCACCGCATCGAGAGCATCGTAGCTCTGCGTAATCGTCACGATCCCCAGTGGAAAACTGCGCGAGACAATCCGTTCACCGTAGGCGAAAATGAGCTCGGTCGATCCCCCGCCGATGTCCACCAGCGCCAGCGCATCGGTTGTGTTTGTGTCTTGTCCAAGCTCCGCGAGACGGTGCTGCACCGCCCCGAGCGTCAAGCGTGCCTCCTCGGCTCCATCGATGACCTCAAACCTGATGCCCGCACGCGCCTCGATCTGCGCCAACACCTCCTCGCGGTTGTGTGCGCGGCGCATCGCTTCGGTCGTTACCGCACGCATCCGTGCGCCATCCAGTACGATCGTCCCCCTCAGTCGCTGCAGTCCCTCCACGATTCGCTCAACCGCTCCTTGCGAGATCAGCCCTGTCTGAGCCAGCCCATCAGCTGTCTTGACGATCGTTCCAAACACCGGCCCGAATGTCTCTCGATCGCAATCATACTCCACGGCCCGCAATGTGTTGGATCCAAGATCGATGCCGATGGTGCGCATGGGTGCTCCTTTTGATTTTTTAGTGTTCCTCGCGAAACGGAAAGCCGTGCTCTTCGAGCTTGAGGCGGATGGTCTCCTGGTGCTCTTTGCCTTTGGTTTCGAGTGCGACATTGACGTGCGCATCGCCAAACTCCAGGTCGGTCGAGGTGCGGTCGTAGCCAATCTGGACGATGTTGGCCTGGACATCGCGCAGGACTTCGGTCAGGCGCATCAGGGCGCCGGGTTTGTCGATGAGGGTGACGACGAGCTTCATTTTGCGGTACGATTTCATCAAACCCTTTTCGATGATGAGCGAGAGCATGGTCACATCGATGTTGCCGCCGCTGAGGACGATCCCGACCCGACTTCCTTCGGGCAGATCGAGCAGATGGCGATGCATCGCTGCGGCTACACCGACCGATCCGGCTCCCTCGACCAGCAGTTTTTGACGCTCGAGCAAGAAGAGAATCGCATTGGCGATCTCATCTTCGCAGACGGTATCGAAGGCATCGACATATTTGAGGATGTGCGCCAGCGTCGCGGGAGAAGCATCCCGTACGGCGATACCATCGGCGATGGTGCGAACGCTTCGGGTCTTGAGCGCCTGGCGCGCATCAAACGACCGCTTCATCGCCGGCGCCCCCTCGGCCGAGACAGCGACGATACGGATATTGGGGTTGATCGCTTTGGCCGCAACAGCCACACCGGAGATCAAGCCGCCGCCGCCTACCGGCACGACCATCACGTCGAGATTTGGGATCTGCTCCAGCATCTCCAGTCCGATCGTTCCTTGTCCGGCCATCACCTCATCGTCAGCGAAAGGATGGACAAAATCCTTTTGACGCGCCTGAGCATAGTCGCGCGCATAGGCATACGCCTCATCGTAGTTTGCACCATAGAGGATCACTTCGGCGCCAAGCTCCCGAACCCCCTGCACCTTGGTCAACGGAGTCGATTCGGGCATGACGATGGTGCCATCGATCCCAAAATGGCGCGCCGCAAAGGCCACGCCCTGGGCATGGTTGCCTGCCGAAGCAGCGACAACACCGTTGCGGCGATCCTGTTCGATCAGGGTCGCGATCTTGTTGAAGGCTCCGCGCAACTTGAACGATCCGGTGCGTTGGAGGTTCTCTTTTTTGAGATAGATTTCGCATCGGGTGCGCTCACTGAGGATTGGGGCGTGAGACATGGGGGTGCGGTGTATCACCCCCTCCAGTCGCTGTGCTGCCTGGTGGATGGCATCGATATTAAGCATGATCTATCCTCGGAGAGTATAAAATTAGCGCATTATATCAAAATCAAGGAAAAACCGTTATGGCACACATCGAATGTGAACTCCCCACCGTCAACTCCAAGCCCGACGAAATCCGACAAATTCTCCGCGAGGTCAAGACCATCGCCGTCATCGGCCTCTCGCCCAATCCCGAAAAAGACAGCCACCGTGTCGCCAAATACCTCCAGGAGCATGGCTATACCATCATCCCGGTCTACCCCAAAGAGGAGACGATCCTCGGCCAAAAGGTCTATCGCTCCCTCGTCGAGATCCCGGGCAAAGTCGATATGGTCGATATCTTTCGCAAACCGGCCGCGTTTGATGCGATCGTCGATGCCTGCATCGAGCGAGGCGATGTCGATGTCTTCTGGGGGCAGGTCGGTCTGGTCAACAACGACGCCGCCGAACGGGCCGAAAAAGCGGGCATGAAGGTCGTCCAAAACCTCTGCGCCATGGTCGAGCACCGCGAATTGGGAGTCTGAGGAGTGGAGAGCGGCTCGCACAAGCGTAACATTACGGCTCCTGCGAAGTATCGATGGCGACAACGGGCATCTTAAAAGGGCATTTTCATGTTGGAAGTTAAACATCTCACCAAGCGTTTTGGGGGATTGCGTGCTGTGGATGATTTTAGCTTTTTTGTGACCAAGGGCACGGTGCATGCGATCATTGGACCCAACGGTGCTGGCAAAACCACCCTGGTCAATATGCTCACCGGCGTCTACCGAGTCGATGAAGGTTCGGTGTGGCTGGATGGGAGCGATGTGACCAATATCTCGACCGATCAGCTGGTCTATCGTGGAGTGTGTCGGACCTTTCAGCATCTCGAAGTGTGTGGCAACATGACCGTCCTCGAAAACGTCCTGCTCGGATTTGATCGCTACATGACCAAGGGGCTGATCGCTTCGGCGCTGCACACCCGCCGTATCCGCGAGGATGAAGCACGCTACACCGATCGCGCCATGCATCTGCTGGATCTTATCGGGATCGCATCGCACGCCCAGACACTCGCCGGCAATCTCTCATACGGTATCTTGAAAAAACTGGAGATCATCCGAGCTCTGGCAACGAGCCCGGCGCTGATCCTCCTCGACGAACCGGTTGCCGGACTCAACCCCTCCGAGACGGCCGAGGTCGCTGAGCTGATCCGCACTGTCATCGCCGATGAAGTGACCGTCATCCTGATCGAACACGACATGAAGATGGTCATGGATCTCTCCGATCACATCACGGTAATGCATTTTGGTCAAAAACTGGCCGAAGGCACACCTGAGGCGATCCGAAACAACCCCGATGTTATCCAGGCCTACCTGGGCAAAAATTGACAAACGATCTTGATGATGCCATGAAACATTCCGACCAGAGAAGACAATCCAACACAGAGACCCCCATGCTCACCATTCAAAACCTCTCCGTCCACTACGGCAAAATCCGTGCGCTCAGCGATGTGTCGCTCCTCATTGATGCAGGGCAGATCGTTTCACTTGTCGGCGCCAACGGTGCAGGCAAAACCACCCTGCTCAAAACCATCAGCGGTCTGCTGACTCCGACAGAGGGGTCGCTGATGTATGACGGGCGAGAGATCACCCGTACCGCATCGAGCAAGCGCGTCGTCGACGGGATTGCTCATGTGCCTGAGGGCCGTGGGCTCTTTGGAATCCTCAGCGTCGAAGACAATCTGCTGCTGGGTGCCTACACGCGTCGCGACCGTCAACAGGTCGCCAGGGATCTTGCGGCGGTGTACGAGCGCTTTCCGATCTTACGCGAAAAACGGCTCGAATATGCCGGAACGCTCAGCGGTGGACAACAACAGATGGTTGCTGTCGGACGTGCACTGATGAGTCGCCCCACGCTCCTGCTGCTCGATGAGCCGAGCATGGGTCTGGCCCCCATCATCGTCGAGGAGATCTTCGGTGTCATCCGCGAGCTCAATGCGACGGGAACGACGATCTTTTTGGTCGAACAGAACGCCCGATTGGCGCTCAAACACTCCCACTACACCTATGTCCTCGAAAACGGCTCCGTCGCGACCCAGGGCTCTTCAGACGACCTGCTCAACGACCCGAGCATTCAGGCAGCCTATCTCGGAGGCTGACGCTTCTGTGTCGATACGGTGCTGCCGGCATCCTGTGGAGTCCCTGTTCGGATCCTGGATCGATAGATCTGAGCGGCTTTGGGTTTGCCCCGCCTTTGATAATAGTTCGCCAGATCACGGTAGTAGTCGTCGCGTTGCCGGGCAAGAACCCGGATACGCTGCTGAACCTCGCTGCGATGGGCTCCATGCGGATAGCGAGCTGTGTAGGCTTTTGCCGACTGGATGTACGCATCGGCCTGATCGGGATGAAACCGCTTTTTGAGCGGTCGATCGTACGACTCCAGCACGATGTATTCGATCCGTTCGCGCTCGTTGCCCGAAGGGAAATCTCGGCGATATTCGTTGGCATAAAAACGCGCCAGACGGTATTCGCGTGCCCGCAGGTGCGCATCGGCCATCTCGACGATCAGCTTCGCAGTCTGCGGTGTGTTTGTGTGTCCGCGGCGATATTGGACATAGGCTTCATCAGCGGCCTTGAGGTCGCCCTGGCCAAGCAGTGACCGAAGCGTTTTGGCCTCGACGCGCTGATGCTGTGTCGCATTGGCATCCGGAGAGGGCGAACCGTGCCCAAACGGCACACACGCGGTGAGTCCAAGCCATACACTGGCCGCTGCAATCGATCGCATCTTCATGGTTATGATCCGTTCTGGTCGTAGATGTAGGCGTAGCCGGTCTCTTTTTGGATCATGATGGTCAGGTTGGGGATATTGCTGTCGTCAAACTGAAAGGTCAGGTTGCAGTCGTTCGTCATCGGTGCATTCCAACTGACGTTTGCATCGGCATTGCTGAAGCCAACATGCGGACGGCCTTTGTAGTCAAACCCTACGTATCGCGCAGCATCAGGACCCCCTCCGCCGCACTGAAGAAACATATTGGTGTTTTTGATTCCATAGAGACGGCTCAGGTAGATTTGGGGTGAGATATCTTTGCTCTGAGCGCCTTGTCGGCATGATGATCCGGCATTGCCCAGCATGCGCTTGCTGTTGCTTGGATCGATGGCGGCTTCATTCTGGTCGATGTTGCCCTGCATGTTTTTGTCCGAAGCAACATAATAGAACACATCGCCTTCGCTCGCCAGGCAGGTACGCACACCAAATCGCCAATACTTTCGCTGCCATGTACTTCGGCTCGGGTCAGTCACGTCGTCCATGAGGGCCATATGCTGGGCAAAACGAATCGCCGAAAGGATGTTGTCCGCTGCCTCCTGACGAATGTCGCGCTCCATGCGCGGAAGCGCCAGCGCCGCGAGGATTCCCATCACGACGATGACCATCACCAGCTCTATCATTGTAAATGCACTGCGTTGTTTCTCTCTCATGGTGTTGCCCTCACTTTGTTTCATCATGCTGTTATCATACCATAATATTGGTTTGACAATTTTTTGACGCAGCAACAACTTCCAATTTTTTTCGATTTTTTTATCTTGATTTAATCATAAATGCTTTACAATTGGCCTATGTATGGAGAAAAGCCAAAACTGTCGTGAGGCAGTGACGGAAAGCCATGGGTCTTGGGCTTCGCCTGAGAGTGCCAGGTTGCCTCACCATCAACATCTACATGCTGATGTCATCTTCTTTTCGCTATACAAGAGCCGAGACACTATATGATACAAGCCGGCACGACGCCGAACAGACACTAAAAGGACAGGATCATGATACACACGACCCTTACCCAGGGAACCGTCCCGAACCGTCCCGCCCCTAATGGAACAAAACGGGCAGGGTTGACGACGCTGATCCGCACCGTGTTGGTGCTGGTATCGGGCTGGGTGCTCACCGGTGCACTCGCCCATGCCCAAGCGGCCTACAGCTGTCCGGGCGAAGTGATCACAGATATTAACAACGCCACAGGAAGCACCCGAGGTAACCGCTACAGTGAGAACAGCACACAGAGCGGTCGCTACTGGCAATTTACCCCCCCGCTCGATGGCGAAGTCACTGTCGCACAAACATCATCAAACAATCTTCTGCGACACACCCTCTCGATCGGAACACAGTGTGGTGGTACGGATATCTACAGCAATTCGGGAACCAGCGATCAATACACATTCAATGTCACTGCCGGCACGACCTACTATGTTAAAGTCAGCCCTCCTCTCTTCGCAATGAATGTAGATGTCTCTTTTCTTTTCAAAGTTCCAAACACAACCATTAGCGGATACCAATGCAGCAAACCTCACAAGTTTGAGATACGCTACCAAGACTACGTCCCCGGTGATCTTATCGCCATCGGCAACAGCAACATCTGTGCCGATCTCGATTTTGACGGTCAATGCGATCAAAATCAAATAAGAGGAAATGACCGGCACAATATGATCTTTACCAATCACTTCTCCAGCACCAAACTAAGCGCTGAACCGACCTGGCTCAAGAACACCTCCGGTGCCGAGCTCAAGCTCCCCGCAGGCGCCAAGGTACTCTGGGCCGGCCTCTACTGGCAGGGTGAGATCTGGAACATCAGGACCGGCATTCCTGAATTCGAAACGTATGGGGGTCACGATACCGGACAAATAGGCAAAAAAGAGTTTGCCAAGTCCGACA
>CAZWMZ010000026.1:0-2635 GCA_964634965.1 uncultured Nitratifractor sp.
CAGGAAGAGGATCCGCTTGGGGTGAGATCAGCAGGAGTAGGTCGAAGAGAACTCAAACGCTGTCGGGCGGGCTTCGTCGGGCCAGACCTGGCGTTCGAACTGGTAGTGCTGATAGGTGTCGATGAATGTATCGGTAAAGACCGGCTTGAGCCAGTCGTTATCTGCGATCAGTCCCTCGAGAGCCTCGCGAAGGGTGTGGGGCATCTGGGGGATGTTTTTCTCGCGGATCTCATCGAGCGACAGCTCAAAGAGGTCTTCGTCCATCGGGCCAACCGGCATGATCTTGTTTTTGATGCCATCAATACCCGCCATCATCAGAGCTGAAAAAGCCAGATAGGGGCACGCGGTGCTGTCGGGGAAGCGTGTCTCAACTCGCGTAGCCATCTCGCCGGCACCGTACGGAATACGGCAGGCTGCTGAACGGTTCTGGCTCGAATAGGTCAAAATCGAAGGCGCTTCAAATCCAGGGATGAGACGCTTGTAAGAGTTGGTGCTGGGGTTGGTCAGGGCAGCTACAGCCTTGGCGTGCTTGAAGATCCCGCCCAAATAGTGCAGAGCCGTTTCGCTGAGGTTGGCATATTCGCCCTCTTTGTAGAAGAGGTTTTTGCCGTTTTTCCAGATCGACTGGTGCACGTGCATACCGTTGCCGTTGTCTCCGTAGAGGGGCTTGGGCATGAAGGTTGCCGTTTTGCCGTTGAGGTGGGCGACCATCTTGACGACATATTTGTACTTTTGGACATTGTCGGCAGCTTCGATCAGATTGCCATACTTGATGCCGATCTCGCCCTGAGCCTGAGCGACCTCGTGGTGACCCAGTATGACTGTCAAGCCCACCTCTTCGAGAACCTGCATCATCTCAGCACGCAGGTCGACCATCGTATCGGTTGGCATCGTGGGGAAGTATCCTCCCTTGGTGCCGGGGCGGTGCCCCATGTTGCCATACTCTTCAAACTTGGCATCCATGTTCCACTCGCCCTCTTCGCTGTCGACACGGTAGCCAGCCTGGTTGATGCCGGTCCAGATCTGTACATCTTCAAAGATAAAAAACTCATTTTCAGGTCCGAAGAATGCTTCATCACCGATACCGCTCTCTTCGAGATATTTCAGGGTCTTTTTGGCAATGGATCGAGGACACTTCTCGTAGAGATCGCCTTTGTAGATGTCGTAGACATCGCAAATGACGATCACGGTCGGATCAGCCGTAAAGGGATCCATGAATGCAGTCGGAACATCGGGCTTGAGGATCATATCGGACTGGTTGATCGGCTGCCAGGCGTCGATCGATGAACCGTCAAAAGGGATGCCATTTTCGAGCATACCGTCATCGACCGCACTGCGGCGATAACTGATGTGGTGCCAAGTCCCTTTGATATCGGTAAAGCGGAAGTCGATAAACTCCACCTCATTTTCGTCGCAATAGGCGTTGAACTCTGCGAGGTTGTTGACGAAGGTTCCCATGGGTCTTTCTCCTGTTCGAATTTTTATCGGTACATTATAGCCGCATTTTGATGAAGGGTGCGTGTCAGAGGTGATTAAATTTTAATCATTTGCCGTTTGCGTTGATGATAAACAGCCGCTTCGGTGTAACCGACTGAACGCGCCAGCGCATAGGCCTCTTCCAGACCGGCACCCACCTGATCGGGTGCATGAGCGTCGCTGCCAAATGCAATGGGGATCGCCAGCGCACAGGCCTCTTCGAGCAGTGCGCGCGAGGGGTAGAGTTCGCCGATGGGTTTGCGCAAACCTGCGGTGTTGATCTCGATCGCCATGCCGCTCTGGGCGATCGCCTCGAGGGCTGCGCGGGCGATGGTACGGGGCGGACGTGTCGGCTGATGACCAAAAAGTTTGATCAGGTCAATGTGCCCGACGATATCGAAAACCCCCAGGCTCGCCATATCGGCAATGGCCGAAAAATACTCCTCCCACACATCATCAACGTCGCGCCGATCCCACTCCCCAAGAAACTCAGGATTGTCAAACCCCCATCGGTCGAGAAAATGAACCGATCCGATCAGGTAGTCGACCTCGGCAGTTAACACCAACTCGTTCAGGTAGCCAGGCAGATAGTCCACCTCATACCCCAGCCGAATGTCGATGCGATCAGCATATCGCGCACGCGCTGCACTGATCTCGGCCTCATAAGCCGCCATTTCGTCAAATCCCAGCCGATACTCCTGGTCAAAATCCATCGGTGCGTGCTCACTAAATCCGTAGATCGCAATCCCTTCTTCGATGGCACGCTCAATATACTCATCAAGGGTGCCCGTGGCATGGTTGCAACGAATGGTATGGTTGTGCAGGTCGATTTTGATAGGTTTCATGGATGTATTATAGGGTGTTGTTGGTTTTGTTTCTCTTCGGGGGTCAATGTTTTGCCGACAGTGCTTGTTTCATCTCTCCGATACAAAACGCTCGCCATCCTTTAGGGATGTCCTTTGATCCTGCCTGGGGACGGGATTGAAACTTCTGCGGGTTCCATCAACGGGACGATCTTCCCTGTCTTGCGTTTTTGTATCATCTCTAAAAACCGTTTGACTCCCTGCGGTTCGTTTCGGTTGCCGTGAAGCAGGACGATCGAGCCCTTTTGGGGAGCTTGACCTTTTGCGATCCATGCGTTGGTGCCGATGGGGATGAG
>CAZWMZ010000027.1:0-2053 GCA_964634965.1 uncultured Nitratifractor sp.
TTCTCAACATGGATGAAGAACAGAAAATACTTTTGCAAATCATTCATGATGAGCTTGGGTGACCCAACGACGAAGTCAGGAGGAGCATCTCTAAAAACAGCGCATAGACGCAATGGACTTTGACAGGTTGCGCACCCTCAAACCCTGCGCAGCCAACATGATCGATTTGCCGATACGATACCATGTGCCAGAAGGCCTCGAGAAGCAAGCAACAACCAAGCGCTGACAGGCGAATGATGGGGTGCCGACAGGGCCCTCTACCCGATCGCTTCGATCGCCCGTTCGATCCGCGCTTTTACCTCATCGACACCGAGGATCGCCATCATCTCATCGACGCCAGCACCCGTCAGTGCGCCCACCAGCGCGACCCGCAGCGGCATGCCGATCTTGCCAAATCCGATCTCGCGCTCGGCGACCAGCTCTTGCATGATCGTATGGTACGCCTCCTGGGTCTGGGGGCGTGCGGTCTCGATGCGTGCGGCAAAATCACGCAGGATCGCTATGGCATCGCCTTTAAACGCTTTTTGGGTCGCTTTTGCATCGTACGCAGTGGGTGCATCGATAATAAGGCGGATTTGTTCAGCAAGCTCGACGAGGGTTTTGGCGCGCTCTTTGGTCGCTGCCAGCAACACCGAGGCTTTGGGGTGGTCACTCAGATCGACGCCGAAATCTTTGAGCAGGGTGACGAGCTTCTCATCTGGGCTCTCTTTGATATAATGGGCATTGAGCCAGAGCAGTTTGTCGAGGTTGTAACTCGAAGCGGACTTGTTGATATCGGCCGGATGAAAGAGCTCGATCATCTCTTCGACCGAAAAGATCTCCTGGTCACCATGGCTCCATCCCAGCCGCACGAGAAAGTTGAGCAAGGCTTCGGGTAAAAAGCCCTGCGCCTTGTACTCCATCACGTCGGTGGCTCCGTCACGTTTGCTGAGCTTTTTGCCCTGATCGTTGTGGATCATTGCCACGTGGTAAAAACGTGGCGGCGTCCAACCGAGTGCGCTGTAAACCACAAGCTGCTTGGGAGTGTTGTAGAGGTGATCGTCTCCGCGGATCACGTCGGTTAGGCCCATCAGAGCATCGTCGATCGCGACGACGAAATTGTACGTGGGCGTACCGTCGCTGCGGGCGATAATAAAATCGTCCACCTCATCGGCATCGATGACGATGCGCCCTTTGATCCCGTCATCAAAAACGATGCTCCCCTCCAGAGGTGCCTTGATCCGAATCACCGGATCGACTCCCGCCGGGGGCGTACCGGTAAAGTCGCGATAGCGTCCATCGTATCGGGGGCGCTCGCCGCGTGCTTGCTGCTCCTTGCGCAGGGCATCGAGCTCCTCGCGGGTCATGTAGCATCGGTAGGCCTTGCCCTCATCGAGCAGCTGGTCGATGTACTGACGATAGAGATCGAACCGTCTGGATTGGTAGATCGGATCACCATCGTAGGAGAGTCCTGTCCAGTCAAATGCACGCATGATCGCCGAGAGCGCCGCGTCGGAGTTGCGACTCAGATCGGTATCTTCGATCCGCAACAAAAATTTTCCGCCTTCGCCGTTGCGGCGATTGTGCTCGGCCCAGAGCCATGAAAAGAGCGCCGTACGCAAACCACCGATATGCAGATAGCCGGTGGGCGAAGGGGCAAAACGGGTAACGGTCATATCCATCCTTATCCCTGATAATCCTCAAGATATTTGGTATCAAAACGGTTGGAACGAAAGTCGGGGTTGCGCATCATCTTGCGATGAAAATCGATCGTGGTGCGCACCCCTTCGACCTCGAATTCATCGAGCGCGCGCTGCATCTTGGCAATCGCCTGCTCGCGCGTGGGTGCCCAGACAATCAGCTTGCCGATCATCGAGTCGTAATGGGACGGAATCGTGTAGCCACAAAAAGCATGGGTGTCGATGCGCACATCCTTGCCGCCGGGGGCAATCCAGCGGGTGATCGTGCCAGGACTGGGCAGAAAACTGACCGGATCCTCAGCAGTGATGCGACACTCGATGGCGTGCCCTTTGAGATCGATCGTCTCCTGGCGGGGCAACGCCTTGCCCTCGGC
>CAZWMZ010000028.1:0-3522 GCA_964634965.1 uncultured Nitratifractor sp.
GAGATCAGGTCGTTGATGAAGGTGCCGTATTTGATCGCCGGTGCGCCTGCCTTTTCCAGCGCGGCGAGCGAAGCGTACTCCTTGCCATCGAGGGCGACGAAGAGCTGAGAAAAATCGACTCGACCCAGCAGTTGACCGATGGGGGGCATGACGATGTTGTTAACCAGCGACTTGACGACGGTCGCAAAGGCCGCACCAAAAATGAATCCAACCGCCATATCGACGACGTTGCCTTTGATCAAAAATGTTTTGAACTCTTGGATCATACTCATACTCTATTCTCCTGTTTTAAAAAATTAAGTGCACTGCTATTATACATATTATCTATTACTTTTTACTTATTAATGCATGATTATTTGCTACTTTTTCACCTCGTTACGATAGCGTGATGCCCACGCGATCACCGCTCCCAAAAGCACCAGAGCCGGCGTGACCCATCCGGGGATGGGGACCGGATCACCGGCAGCATAGGAGTGGAGTCCGCTGAGGTAATAGTTGACCCCAAAATAGGTCATGATGACTGACCCGTATGCCAGGAGTGCCGCGACATTAAAGGCAAAGAGCGTATTGAGTCGCGGCACAAATCGCATATGGACAACCGCTGCATAGACGAGGATCGTGACGGCCGCCCAGGTCTCTTTGGGGTCCCAGCCCCAGTAGCGACCCCACGATTCGTTGGCCCATACGCCGCCAAGGAAGTTGCCGACCGTCAGAAGGGCCAAACCGATCAACAGGCCCATTTCGTTGATATAGCTGAGCTCTTTGATGGCGCGTTCAATGGGAGGATTGGCTCTCTTGCCCCGCACAATAAACAAAATCAGCACCAGCAACCCCAGCAGCGCGCCCAGACCCAAAAAGCCATAACTGGCCGTAATGACTGCGACGTGAATGGTGAGCCAATAGGATTTGAGTACGGGGATCAGGTTGGTGATCTGCGGATCGAGGTTGCTTAAAAAAGCCACAAACATAAAGATCCCGGTCAGGATCGCTGTCGCCGCAAACGTAATGGGTGAGCGCTTGACAAAGAAAAAGCCCGCCAGGGCTGTCGCCCATGCGATGTAGATGAGCGATTCGTATGCATCGGACCAGGGCGCATGCCCCGCGACATACCAACGCAGAGCCATACCAAATGTATGGATCACAAAGGCAGCAACCAGGAGAGTGACCATCAGGCGCATCGTGCGTATTGGCCGAAAGGAGGGACGAACAATCGTCACAAAGGCAAGCACCAGCGTCACCAGTCCGATCAGAAGGTACACACCGATCAATCGATCAAAGATGCGCAGCTGGTTGTAGAGGATCTCTGCACGCACTCTCGATGCAGAGGGCATCACATCTTCGCCGTAAAAGTGCTGATATTTTGCGATCATCTCCAGCGCCGTGTCGGCCTTGGTCCAGGAGCCGCTCTTAAGCGCTTCGGAGATGTTTTGAAAGTAGTTGGAGACAAAGAGCCGCACCATCTCGCCAGTCTTTTTGGGAAACGTCTTCATCGCCTGCATGGGTGCCGCCCACGTATGGTTGGGGTCGTTGGGCCGGGGAAAGATCCGCAGCATTGCACCCTGAAAGACCATGTATTCGACGTTGAGACGTTCGTCGGTCTTGAGCAGCTCCTTGTCGTATGTGCTGCGTTCACCGGCAGCTTTGCGACTGGCGGTACGCACATCGTCTGCGAGACGATAGTGTCCGCTGGCATCAAAGAGATCGTTGTATGCAACGTAGCGGGTCGATTTGGGAAGGTGGAGCTTTTTGGCCAGGAGCGGGTGGGCGATCTTGATCATGCGCACCTGCTGAAAAAGGTCGGGTCGGGTCAGCATCCCCAGGATCACCTGATTGGCACTGAGCCCTTCCCAGCTGTTTTTGCGGCTGATTTTGGAGAGGATTTCACGCGCAAGGGTATCTATCGGCTTCATGCGACCGCCAAAATCCTGTACGATCAGATGGCCAAACCGCTCTGCATGGGCTGGATCGATTTTGCGAATGGGATCCAGTAGGTCACCGGCATGGGACGGCACAGCAAACAGCAAGCTTGCCAATGCAACGACAGCCGTCGTCGTGCCGGGGAGATTCTCTTTGAGTTTGGCAAGACGCTTTTTGAGATGATGCAGACGTCCAGACGGCGCCAGGAAGCCCCACACAAAGCCAATCACCATCAACAGATACCCCAGATAGGTTGGCCAGGTACCCGGGTCATGATTGACCGAAAGGATCGATCCCTGCTCATCCATGTCGTACGACGACTGAAAGAAGCGATATCCACGATAGTTGAGTACATGGTTCATGTAAATATGGTACGGAAAAGTCGTGTTGCGCTCCCGGTCGATCACGGTCACATAGGATTCGTACGACGAAGGAGTATGGGAGCCAGGATAGCGCTGAAGAACAAAGCGATCCAGCTTGAGCGTAAAGGGCAGCTGCAACGTCTGCGCTCCATAGGTCAGCCGCACCCGCACATCGCCAAACATCACATCGTGGGGCGTGCCCGGCTGAGCCTTGAACGCCGTCAAATGAACCGTTTGACTCTTCTCCTTGTGGGTGAGTTTGAGCGTAATGAGCTGAGGATGAGGACCGCCGGGCTTGAGAGCAGCAGCCACATAATCGTCTCCCTGCTTCCGGGCCGCCGCCAGATAGCGCACCAGCCGAATGCGCACCGAAGTGTCTCGATAGGTCACGGTGTGCGCGAATCGGTTGCGGGTCATCGACGAAAGATACATGGGCCAGCGATACTCCCGTGCCTCTTCCGGGGTACCGATCTGCACCTGCAACACCATGTGATCGCTTACCATCGTCTGACTCGCTTGACCGTTGCGCAGGTGCAAGATCCCTTCGTAACCAACATAACGTGTCATCCAGGCGCCCAGCGCTACCAGCAAAAACGACACATGGAGCACCAGCTGCCCCCACTTGGGGCGCCGATGCATCGCGTAGCGAACGATATTGTAAAGCACTGCAAGCGAAAAGAGAAGCAGGAGCCCTTCGAACCAGTGCGCCTTATAGACCAGCGCCTGTGCGGTCTGGGTACCGTAGTCGTTTTCGATAAAAGTCGCCGCGCCAATGACGGCGGCAAACAGCAGCATATAGAGGATGGAAGCTGGCATCGAGAAGAGTTTTTTGATCACACACTGTCCTTGTTTGTCACACTGAGTGGACGTATTGTAGGGATTTTGGGATTAGCAGGGCGTAAAAACATTATTTGCTGTTGTGTCTTCAGGTTCATTTCAGTTTATCCCAGCTTTGGTCGATGCTCACCGAACACTCCAGCGCCACTTCGAGCGGATGAATCTCCTCCATGATCGCCTGCAGACGCCCGGCGAGACTCTCGGCCTGCACGTGCGGTGCTTCGAAGATCAGTTCGTCGTGGATCTGCAGCAGCATGCGCACCGGCAACGCCTCATCGACGATCAGACGATCGATGCGCAGCATGGCGAGTTTGATCAGATCCGCTGCACTGCCCTGAAAGACCGTATTGACCGCTTCGCGCAGGATCGCTGCTTTTTGCATGCCGCCGGCATTGTCATAGTCAAA
>CAZWMZ010000029.1:0-6092 GCA_964634965.1 uncultured Nitratifractor sp.
ACGGTATCGGAGTGCATTTTGAGCAGATTGACGAAGACATTTCGCTCAAAGGAATTTTGCACTACAAAGCAACCCACGAATTGATGGCTTCCTAAAGAGTACCTCTGCTTATTCAACAATCTTGCTAACGGGCAATTCCACGATCGCTTTGGCGCCGTGGGCTTTGAGCTGAGGGATGATCTCGCGCAGGGTTCGCTTCTCGACGACAGCCTGGATATCGATCCAGTCGCCTTTGGCCAGATGCGAAACGGTCGGATTGTCGCTCGGCAGGATCGACAGGATATCCTCAAGCTCTGTTTCGGGGGCATTCAGCGAGAGGTAGCTCATCGGTACCGCATCGATGACTGAACGCAGCATCATCACAATGCGTTCGATTTTGGCTCGCTTCCAGGGATCGTCCCATGCGGCTTTGTTGGCGATGAAGCGGGTGGTGGTCTCGAGCACCGTATCGATGATCACCAGATTGTTCGCCCGCAGCGACGAACCGGTCTCGGTGATCTCAACGATTGCATCGGCCAGATCGGGCACCTTCACCTCGGTCGTACCCCAGCTGAACTCGACCTTGGCCTTGACACCGTGCGCAGCGAGGTAATCTTTGGTCAGATTGACCACCTCGGTGGCGATCGTTTTGCCTTCGAGGTCTTTGACGCTTTTATATGGGGATCCCTCTTTGACCGCAAGCACCCATCGGATCGGACGAAAGCTCTGCTTGGCATAGGTCAGCTCGGCCACCTCCACCACATCGGCGCGATTTTCACGGATCCAGTCGAGACCGGTTAAGCCGCAATCGAGCTGTCCTCCCTCGACATAACGCGCCATCTCCTGTGCACGAATAAGCATACAGCTTAGTTCCGGATCGTCCACACTCGGATAGTAGTTGCGCTCCCGCACACGAATGGTATAACCGGCCTCTTTAAAGATCGCAAGGGTGGATTCCTGGAGGCTTCCTTTTGGGATGCCGAGTGTCAATTGCATGGTGGTTCCTTTTGTCCAGATAGCATATCCGCGCATTATACCTCAAAGCCCTTGACAAATTGATCTAAACGTGTTATTATCGCCACCCTTCGACCCAAAACAAAATGGGGGCGACATGGTTTCGACTGGAGCAGTCAGGGCGATGTGCATGCCGGGCTGGGCAATCCCGTTACGCGGCCCAACGCGAATAAACGCAAACAATACCGATTACCGCCCCGCTCTCGCAGTAGCGTGAGTTTAACCCTTTGAGGGGCTGCCTCGCCGGGGAGTGTCTTCTTAACCGGATTTGAGGTATCACAATCGGAAGACTATATGTCGCAGGCGCCATCCTGCGGCACGAATCGTTGGCTGGTCGTGTGGCGCTTCGGGTGTCTGAGCAAAGCACGATGAGATCGATCAGCACCGACTAAGCATGTAGAGTCATCGTTCTATCTGTTTCAGGACTGGGGTTCGATCCCCCACGCCTCCACCAATGACTGCAAAAGCAACACTTCCTGTACAATCATTCAACTCCGCTGTCCTTTGTAAACTTTGGTACACATCGGTATAGCAACACCAGGAGCACACAAGCAGAGGTTAAGATCCTCAAAGTTGGTCTCCTTTGCAAACTTCAGAAAACCAAAAGAGAAATCGAGACGGTGCTCATGCGCGTTTGACAGATTGCTTCAGGCATGGTGAGATGCAAATACGATACCAAAACGCAGATCGCTTGCCGTCGATTCGATCACAAGGTATCCTTGCATCTCCTGCACCGAGAGTCGCACCAGCATCATGCCCAGACCACGACTCTCCTCGAAGAGGTGCGGATCGATGCGTGTGGCATGCCCGCTTTGACGATAGATCATCTCGTATGCATTCCCGTGTTGCTGGAGGTGAATCGATACGCAAATCGGATCGTGTGGACGTGTGTGCCAGAGCGTATTTGTATAGAGTTCGTTGACAACAGTTCCCAGTCGCAACATCGTCTCCGGAGGCAACGTGATCGCATCGGCATCAATGGTAAGTTCGGGTGATCGTCCGTATGATTTTTCGATCAACGATATCAGATCGTCCAGATACGTTTTGGCATCAACGGCATTTAGATTATGAGATCGATAGAGTGCTTCGTGCACCAGCACCATTGCCTCGATGCGTAATTTGTTCTTCTCGAGAGTCCTCTCGGGTGCTTCACGATATCCGCGTTGCAATCGGAGAATCTGGAGTCCGAGTGTCGAAGCGATCTTGTTGAGGTTGTTTTTGGTTCGATGGTGTATCTCCTGAATCAAAAGCGCTTTTTGAGCATGGGCGTGCTTGAGTCGCTGAAAGGTGATTTCCGTCGAAACATGATAGATGATGCCCGCCAAAACTACAACGAGTATTGATGAGAAAAGGCTGACGAGCGTCACCAGATCGTAGACAGGATTGTCTGAATGGGCCTGGTAGCTTAGAAGCACAAACAGAGACCAGGTGAGCAGATGGCCAAACGTCAACCACAACGCCGTCCGCATGGAATAAAAGTAGAAAAATCCCAAAACGACAAAAAAGGGATAGACGGCCACAAAACGATAGTAGATTGCGCCCAGAATCGCCGAGAACGCCTCCAGCTCTATCAGGAGCAAAAAGAGCGACGCGAACAGCAGCGTATCACGGCGATGCCAGTATCCAGCCAAAAGCATCATCATGACGATTGCCAGTGTGATCTTGCAATAAAAAACCTCCATAAGACCCAGGCGATATGCTACCAGGCCGAGCAACCAAAACAAAAGAACCGAAACAATCATCAGTCCCCAAAGCATCGAGCTCTTGTGCTCCTGGTGATCGATGGAGTGCTTGAATTTTTGCCATAACATCATGCTAAAGTATAGACGACAGATATTGCAAAGGTGTTGCATAACACAACGCTTGCGAGAGAGAATCAATCAAAATTGGTATACAATATCCCTGCCAAAAGAGCCTTCCGAAGATGGACGGTCGATACGGAGATACCAAAGGTACACCGATGAACGACGAATTTTACATGCAACTGGCGCTGGACAAAGCCTGGGAATATCAGGGATTGACCCATCCCAATCCAGCAGTGGGCGCCGTGGTGACCCATCGAGGAGAGATCGTAGCGATCGAAGCGCACCCAAAGGCGGGCAGATCCCATGCGGAGGTGCTGGCACTGCTTGCGGCGTATGAGACGCTGACGGGCAACGGGATCGATTTCGATCGGTTCGATGCCCATGCGGCGCATGCGTTTTTGCTCGATTTGCCGCGCGGGTTTTTCAGCGAATGTACGCTCTATGTCACCCTCGAGCCGTGTCTGCATGCAGGGAGAACCCCGGCATGTGCGTCACTGATCGAGCAGTTGCATCTTGAACGCATCGTGATCGGTGCACGCGATCCTGTGGTCGGACACGGGGGCAGCGCAGACCGGTTGCCCAACGTGACGATGGGGGTATTGGAGCGCGGATGCAATGCGCTTATCGAGCCCTTCGCAATCGCGCAAAAACGCAGCTTTGTTCTCTTCAAACTTGCCCAGACCCACAACGGCCGTATCGGCGGTGGGATCATCAGTTCCGAAGCCTCGCGTACCCACGTCCATCGGTTGCGCGAAGTGTGCACGGCGCTGCTCATCGGAGGAGGTACCGTTCGCACCGACCGTCCAGTCCTCGATGCGAGACTCAGCGGCGGCAAGGCACCCGATGTGGTGATCTATTCACGGTTTGACGAGATCGATCAGACGATTCCGCTCTTTGGCGTTCAGGGGCGCACGGTAAGCATCCGCCACGATCTGGATTGGCTCCGTGCACCGGGATGGGTCCTCGTCGAAGGGGGCGAAGGAATGCTGCACGCCCTGAGAGATCGGATCGACTGGCTCCTGACCTATCAGGCGCCTAAGCTGAGTCAAGAGCCTTTATCTTATAATATGACCGCTAATTTACAGACCCTCCACCAGACACAAATCGGAGGAGATACGATTATCTGGAGCCGTTATCTTGGGAATTGAAAAACTAACCGACACCGAAGAGAAGCAACAAAAAATTGTTGAGATGTTCGACGACATCGCCTCGACCTACGATGCAGCCAATCGCATTTTGAGCATGGGGATTGACATCCGATGGCGCAAAAAAGGGTGCGACAAGGCTTTTGAGATCCTCGATCGCAAGCAGATCGATCAGATCACCGACGTCGCCACGGGCACCGGCGACCTGCTCATCTACTGGCGCGAACAGGCTGCCAGGCGCGGAGTAGCCGTGCAGCGCTATGTCGGAGTCGATCCCTCAGTCGGGATGCTCGACGTGGCGCGAACCAAGGTCGATTTCGCCGAATTCATCGTCGGCAAAGCCCAGGATCTTCCTGTCGAAGATGGCGTCAGCGATATCCTTTCGATCAGCTACGGCATCCGCAACGTCGTCGATCGCGCCGAAGCCCTGCGCGAGTTCAACCGTGCCCTCAAGCCTGGCGGCATCGTCGTCATCCTCGAGTTTACCAAACAAACCCGCAGTGGCCTGCTCGATAAGGTGGTGGATTTTGGGATGAAAAAGGTTCTGCCGCGCGTGGGAGGCTTTATCTCGAAAAACTACGAAGCCTACCGCTACCTGCCCTATTCGTTCGAGGAGTTTCTCACCACCGAGATGCTCTCAAACGAGCTCGAGGCGGCTGGTTTTGAGATGCGATACACCCAGAGCTTTTCAATGGGCATCTCGACGTTGCTGGTAGCACAAAAAGTGAGTGGGTAGTGGGTAGCGCGTAGAGGGTAGACTATGAAAAAGGATCAAATTACGCGTAGTTCACTGTCTATCGGAAGCAACATCGCCGAAGGACAGATTTATATTGGAATCGAGATGGACTGCATCCCAAAACAAACAGGCCTGAACCGGGTCAAAGAGGCCAACGAATTGCTCAAAATGCCCAAAGGCCTTCAAGCTTACATCAAAGCCAGGCAACCATGATATTCTACCCACTACCCACTACCCACTACCCACTCACGTCCTCCAGTGGAGGCGTGTGATGTCCCACACTCTCTTAAGCGTCAGCGCACTGAATACGCAGATCAAATCGCTCCTGGAAGCGACTTTTATGCATGTGCAGGTTGAGGGAGAGGTGGCCACCGTTACCTATCACGCATCGGGCCACCTCTACTTCAGCATCAAAGACAACAAAAGCACCCTGCGATGCGTGATGTGGCGCTCAGGCGTTGCCAGGATGCGCTTTCGGATCGAGACGGGCATGCACATTATCCTGCACGGTTCGATCAACGTGTATGTCGCTCGTGGGGACTACCAGTTGCAAGCTGCGTCAATCGAGCCCTATGGACAGGGCGCTTTGGCACTGGCATTTGAACAGCTCAAGCGCGACCTCCAGGCCAAAGGTTACTTCGACCCCGAGAGCAAAAAGAGACTTCCGGCCTTTCCGCGCGCCCTCGCTCTGGTGACGGCCGAGGGTGGCGCAGCGCTGCAGGATATGCTCACGGTCGCTCGCAAACGCTGGCCGCTCGTCGAGATCATCGTCATCGATGTACGGGTCCAGGGCGAACACGCAGCCGGAGAGATTGCCCGTGGAATCGCTTATGCCGATACGCTGGGAGTCGACATCATTGTCACCGGACGCGGAGGTGGGAGCCTGGAGGATCTCTGGGCCTTCAATGAATTGATCGTCGCCGAAGCGATCCACGCTGCACACACCCCTGTCGTCAGCGCCGTCGGACACGAGGTCGATACGCTTATCTCTGACCTGGTCGCCGATCAACGGGCCCCTACCCCAAGTGCTGCGATGGAGATGATCCTGCCCGATCGCTATGAGGTACTGCGCATGCTCGAAGAGATGCGCCAGCAGATCCATCGCCGCATGCAGGGAGAGCTGGAGCGCCTGGAGTCAATGCTGCGGTCGTTACGGGAGCATCTGGAGCATCGCTCTCCACTCAACCGACTGGAGCAGGGAGAACGCCTCGTCGCGCAGTGGCGCGAAAGCCTCGACCGCGCCATCGCCTACCGCATCGAACGATACGCCGCACAACTGCAACCCTGCCCCGGACGCTACAGAGAAGCGATAGCGTTGCAGCTGCATCGTCACCAATCGCAGCTCGATGCCCTGACGCAACGACTGCATCTGCTCAATCCCGCCAAACGAACACGCGAAGGATACGCCGAGAT
>CAZWMZ010000030.1:0-2368 GCA_964634965.1 uncultured Nitratifractor sp.
AGCACAGCCGAGATGGGAGCGTAAAGCATCGCGAGCGAGAAGCCGGGCAACAGATAAACATTGGGTCTGGATGTCTGCAGCAAAATCAGCGTGCTGAAGATGGCGATGGTGAGTGTAATCGCAATGATACGGACCTGTTTGAGTTGAACCGAGAGGTAAAAGGCGACCGAGACAGCAATAATCAAGGCTGAAAAACGCGAGAGTGAAGCGGTGGTGTGTGTCAGTGCATAAATATACTCATCAGGAACAGCATCAAAATAGGCCAGCACGACTCGCAAAAGCACCAACGTCGATACGAGAAACAAAAAAGGCATAGCGGCGCCAAACGCTTCCTGAAACAAAACAATGTAGCGGATCCATGTTCGTTTTGATAGCAACATCTCTTCTTTCCAGTCGGTTTGGCTTTGTGTAAAATGCTACGATAAGACTTCTGTGTGTCATGTGCTCAAACGCACAGCAGGTGCCTTGTTGGTCGTTGGCTCTTATGGGCTCTTTTTGGGTACCTTGCCAAGAATGCATGCTCACATCGCATTGTGTCATCCTCTGGCATATCAAAATCATCTGCCCATACCGGATTACGTGTTTCCAGCCTGGCCAGAACTGAGCCTGAGGGCGACCTCTGAAAATGCACCCTTTCGGACCAATGCTTCCGATACAGCGAATGGGATCTGACTTTTTCGAGGTACCCTTTGATTTGCAAAACAATGATTTTAATTTCAAACTTAATCATACATAATTTTAACTTAGTTTTAGGCAAAAAACGAACTTGAGGCCAACGCTCCTGTTGTTTGAAAGATGGTACTGTCATCAGGGCATCTCCCGAAACAGATCACGCCCACACCGCCACAAGCTTTTGTCCATGCGAAGCCGACGCTTAAGGGCCCGATCAAAGCCAGGCCAAAAAGGTCTAACGCAGCAGAGCATCTGCTCACAAGGTGACGGGGCCATGTGCTGTTTTCAGAGGCGCCCCTGAAGGAGCTTGCGTGCGTGTGCGTGCGACTCAGAGCTATCAGGCTAAACAAAGTATAATAACCCCAAACGAAACAAAGGTCATGCATGGAATTTTCAGCAAGCATCGCCGCCTTTGAGGCGGCGCAACAGGTTATCCCCGGCGGAGTCGATTCGCCGGTACGGGCATTTGGAAGTGTCGGAGGCACCCCGCCGTTTATCGAGCGGGGCGAAGGCGGCTACCTTTACGACATCGATGGCAATCGCTACATTGACTATGTGCAGAGCTGGGGACCGTTGATCTTCGGCCATGCCGATGCCGATATCGAAACAGCTGTCATCGAGGCAGCCAAACGCGGGCTCAGTTTTGGAGCACCCACGACAGTCGAGACGGAGCTTGCCGAAGAGATCACGGGTCTCTTTGATACGATCGACAAGGTTCGTTTTGTCAGCTCCGGCACCGAAGCGGTCATGAGTGCCATCCGACTTGCACGCGGTGTAACCGGACGGGATGATATCATCAAGTTGACCGGTTGCTACCATGGCCACAGCGATTCACTGCTGGTACAGGCTGGCAGCGGCGCCGCGACGTTTGGGGCGCCCAGCTCGCCGGGGGTGCCGGCCGATTTGACCCGTCATACACTGCTGGCCGACTACAACGACATCGGCAGCGTGGCCGAAGCGTTTCGCGCCAGCGAAGAGGGAGTTGCGTGCGTCATCATCGAACCGATCGCCGGCAACATGGGGCTGGTGCCAGCCGACGAAGAGTTTCTGGTCGAACTGCGTCGCCTGTGCGACATGCACGGAACGCTGCTGATCTTTGACGAGGTGATGAGTGGTTTTCGAGCTTCGCTTCGCGGTGCACAGGGGATCACTGCCGTCGTACCCGATATCGTCACGCTGGGCAAAGTAATCGGCGGAGGGATGCCGGTGGGCGCATTTGGGGCGCGCGCTGAGATCATGGCACACCTCAGTCCCGAGGGGCCGGTCTACCAGGCCGGCACACTCAGCGGCAATCCCGTCGCCATGGCAGCCGGACTCGCAGCCATTCGCAAACTCAAAGCCCGCCCGGCTCTCTACGTAGAACTCGCCCAAAAAGCAACCCGTCTGATGCAGGGATTTCAAGCCGCAGCCGATGCAGAGGAGATTCCGCTGGTAACCGAAGTGCGGGGCAGTATGTTTGGCTTTTTCTTCCGCGATGCACCGGTCAAAAACTTTGCCGACGCACAGGCACATGATGCAGAAGCGTTCCAGCAGTTTCATCGCTCGATGCTGGAACAGGGAGTCTATTTGGCATGTTCGGCATACGAGACAGGATTTGTCAGCAGTGCAACCACCGATGCCATGATCGAAGAGACCATCACGGCTGCCTACGCTGCGATGCGCCGCATTGCAGATGCGCGGTATGGATCGTGACACA
>CAZWMZ010000031.1:0-6927 GCA_964634965.1 uncultured Nitratifractor sp.
TTCAATGTAAAACCTGCACCCCAATGCATTCAGTGGCTTCGCATAAAAATCATCGCCAAAACTGCAGGGGGCGGCTCACATGGTACACAAGCCCCTCAAAGACGAGCATGGCGCGCACTCAGCAACTCCTCGTTCGGGATTTGGACTGCACACATCGACCACAAAACCAACCAGCAAAGCTCAAAGCCCTGCAGTCGCAAACAGCACGCGGTGGATACCTGGGCGCATCGGGGCAAATGACCGCTCGATACGCTGTCGGTACGCCCGATCATACCGACAGGGCAAAGGTACGAATGCTGGGTGCACCTTCTGAGTCAAACGTCAGATAATAGAGCGTATCTTTTTTGACCGGCAGGCCAGCCAGATAGCGCAAAGCCAGATTGGCTTGCAGGGATGCTGCCTGCATCACCATCGGCGCTGCGATGCCAGCTGGAGTATGCTCAGCACTCCCAAAAGCACCAAAATCAGCCTGTTCAAACAGACACACCTGTGCATGAAACGCCTCGACGCTGCCGTAGACCCAGGGGATCCCCTCTCGATGCGCCCAGGCGTCCATCGAGCGTCGCACGGAGAGATTGTCCGTTGCATCGAGGAGCAGATCATACCCGCTGGCACGTTTGGCAAAGGTATCGAAATCGACCGCAAACGACTCGGCACGCACAAACGGATTGCGTGCGCGCATCCGGCGCGCCACGACTTCGGCCTTGGGGAGCCCCTCATCGGCCACCTCAAACGCAATCTGACGATGGAGATTGTGCGGGGCAACCGTATCGAAATCGACCACATCGATCGTTCCGATGCCACTCCCACCCAGCGCCAGCGCCAGCGACGATCCCAAGCCTCCGCATCCGATAATGGCAATGCGCCTGGACGCCAAAGTGCGCTGGACCGTCTCGCCCCACAACTCGATCTGACGACGGTAGTAATCTTCAGGGCTCATGAGGACTCCGCGGCTGAAGCATGCTGGGCCAGTATGCGATCAAACTGCCAGCTTTTTCGATGCTCTTTGATGGCCGATTTCTGCAAGGTCTCGATCAGCATCGACTCTTTGTCTTCGAGGAGCATCTCCACCTCCCCCTCGGGATTGACCAGCAGCGTGTCGCCGTAGAAACGCCACGCCACTTCGCCATCGGTGTACTCACCGAGGCGATTGGCCCGCAGGAGATAGACACCATACACAAACGCGCGGCTTCGGATCAGCTCCTGCCAGCGACGGGACGAACCAAAGGTCGATGCTGTCGGCAGCAGCACCAGGTCAACACGGTGGCGACGCAGCGCCTCCCACAGCGGCTCGAAGTGGAGCTCAAATCCTCCCATCACCGCAATCGTAAATCCATCCTGTTTGAAGATCATCGGTGCCTTCAGTGGCGCGACAGGATTGGCAAAAAAGTCACGTTCATTCCAGTGCGCATAAGGAATCAAAATCTGCTGATTGTAGTACACGACTCGGTCAGGCTCTATACGGGCGATACTCTTGAAGGGGCGTTTTTTACGAAACCGCACCATCGGCACAACAAACGTGATACGGTACTGACGCGCAAATTGACGCAGCATCGCTTCGTGCTGCCGCGTCTGCTCCTTGACCATGCGACGAGGCATACGCTCCATCTCTTTAAAAAAGTGATTGGTAACATACTCGCCCATCAACAGAAGCCGCACGCCACGCTCGTGTGCGTTTTTGAGGTAAAACTCCAAACGGGTAGCGTTCATACCCAGAGTGGGCAGCTGCAGGGCTCCGACCGTGAGCGACTTCACGCCTCCTCCCCGTGTTGCTCCTGCGCGATGGTTTTGACCTTGAGCTTGGCCTCTTCGATCATTTTTTGCGCTTCTGCAACGGTCTTGATCCCCTCTTCAAAGAGTTTGAGGCTCTCCTCAAGTGTCTTCTCAGGATCCATCAGTTGGTCCAGAATGGCTTTGGCTCGATCGAGCTGCTCCTGGAATGTCTCGCTTTTCATGAAGCCGATCCTCCTTGCAAAAGGGTGTGTATGTGGGCATCGAATGCATCAATTTCGACCAAAAAAGCATCGTGACCGTACTCGCTCTCGATCTGACGATAGGTGTACGGCTGGCCGTTGCGTTTGAGCATCTGCGCGATGTGCGCCATCTCTTCGGGCCAAAAGAGCATATCACCCGAAAAGGAGATCAGATGCACACGCGCTTTGATCCGACGTACAGCATCGTGCAGCGAATCGTAGCCGCGCGAGAGGTTGAAGGTATTGATCGCCTTGACGATATAGAGATAGCTCATCGGATCGAAATGGCGGGCGAAATTGGCGGTGTTGTACTCCATATAGCGCTCCACTTCGTAGCGCCCAAAGAGCTCAAACAATCCGTCGGTCTCGACATAGTTGCGCCCAAATTTTTCATCCATCGACTGGGGCGAGAGGTAGGAGATGTGACCGGCGATGCGCCCGATGGCCAGCCCGGAAAGCCCCTCTTCATCAAAGGCTCCTTTGGGGTAGTTGCCGTTTTGAAAGCGCGGATCGTTCCGGATCGCTTCGACGGCTACTTTATTAAAGGCTATCGTCCAGGGTCGGGTTGCGTAGGTCGCTGCCAGCACCACGATCTCTTCGGCAAAATTGGGGTAATCGACTGCGAACTGCAACGCCTGCATGCCCCCCATCGATCCACCGACGATCGCTTTGACGTGGTGGATACCGAGCGAACTGAGCAGCTGCTTCTGGGCACGAATCATATCCTTGATCGTCACGACTGGAAACGCAAGACGGTAGGGCTCTTCGCTGGGGTACTGCGGACTCATCGGGCCGGTCGAACCAAAACACGATCCGATGACATTGGTCGCGATCACAAAGTGTGTATCGGTGTCGATCCCCTTGCCCGGCCCGATCAACCCATCCCACCATCCAGGCTTGCGATCCCCTTCGTAGAGTCCGGCGGCATGGTGCGAACCACTGAGGGCATGGCAGACCAGGACGATGTTGTCTTTGGCATCGTTCATCTGCCCATAGGTCTCGTAGGCGATATCAAACGGCTCGAGTATCCGCCCGCTCTCAAGATAGAGTGGCGAACTGAAATGGGCAATGTGTGTCTCGATCTTCATGGGCGGTGTGCATCCGTTCGACAAAATATGGTGATAATTTTATCCAAAATGGGCTTTGGGTCGAAAGCGGCCAGAGGCTCACGAAAAGAGAACCTTAAACTTCACGCCATCCGTGCTCACTTCCATCGTCATCTCCCCATTCATTTCCCGTGCCGACAGCTCGACCAGCATCATGCCCAGTCCATGGTGCTTCTCAATCGCCTCTGTGCTGATCCCGTCAACGCTCCCCTCTTGCGCATAAGTAAAGAGGTAGTGCTTGTGACCATGCCTGTGCAGCGTGATCGTCACCGAAACATCTTTGGGCTCGCGGGTATGCTTGACGGTATTGGTGTAGAGCTCGTTGATGATTGTACCCAGTCGTAAAATTTTTTCTATGGGGAGCGAGACACCTTCGGCATTGACATCAACAGGCTGATGATAATCGTACGTTTGCCGGATCAGTTCGATCAGCTCACGAATATATGCGTCCACTCCAACATTGGTCAGATCGTCTGAACGATAGAGCGCTTCGTGCACGAGTGCCATCGCTTCAATCCGCAATTTGTTTTTGCGCAAGATCGATTCGGGCTCTTCGTGGTAGCCTCGCTGCAAACGAAAGATCTGCAACCCCAGTGCCGAAGCCATTTTGTTGAGATTGTTTTTGATCCGATGGTGGATCTCCTTGAGCAGGAGCTCTTTTTGGGCATTGGCCTTGGCCAGCTCTCGATAGGTCCTCTCCACAGCCACGTGATAAAAAAGACCTATGGCGATGACAAAAATCGCGCCCAGGATATAGGTCTGGATTGCATTGGGCTGAAACAGTGCCGACGAAATGTGCAACGAATGGTACGCATATTCACTCAGTGCCACCAGTCCAATATAGTGAAGCATGCTGGCCATCAGAGCCCCTCTCAGCGGCAACAGAAAGAAAAAAACCAGCGGCATGATCAGGGGAATCAAGTAACTGTAGAGTGCAAAGTGATCAAAATAGAGCAACAGGTCGTACCCCAACGACGCAGCTGTGATACCGCAGCAGACAAAAAACATCCGATTGTTGTAGTACCGATAATGCAGCAGCAAACCGGCTGCGATAAAAACCAGCAGGCCCTGCACAAGGCTTTGCGATAGACGACCGGCATGCAGATCCAGTATCGATCCTGATGCCACAACGATCATCACCGTCGCGGTGATACCGTATACGAAACGGTCACGACGATCGAGAGAAATAAACACACGCAGCAGACGATTCACAGCAACACCTTTTGGATATTATAGACTCTTTTGGTTTAATCATCCACCCGTAAAACGATTGCAGCCACGTAAATCACCTTTTGCTATTGGGATAAGCTATGACAAAAGCAAAATTAACTACAATTATTGTATGGAAAATGGTCGCATATTCATTGTTGAAGATGACTTGATCTCTGCACAGTATCTCAAGGAGATTCTCGAGCACCAAGGATACACTGTCCTCGGCATCGCCGACAATGCCGAGGAGGCGATCGAACAACTCTATCGATGTCCGGTCGATATTGTCCTGATGGATATCCTGCTCAAAGGAGCCCTCTCGGGAACAGAAGCCGCTGTTATCCTCAAGCAGCGCTATCCAAAGTGTCGCGTCGTTTTTCTGACCGCCTATGCCGATGACGAGATGATCGAGTATGCTGTCGAAGCCAAAGCATCGGCCTATCTCATGAAACCATATCGCGAACGGGAAATTGTTGCGACCATCCAAATGATCCTCGCGCAAGACACACCTGCACCCTCGACGTTGCGACACTCAGAGATTCTCCTGCCCGAGGAGTTTGTCTACGATACCGACACTCGCCTTTTGAGCCGTCACGGTACGGTCATCCACCTCTCTGCACGCAAACGCACACTGATCGAGTTACTCGCTACCCACCGCAACACCGTTGTCTCCAACGCTGAGCTCTGTATGGCGATCTGGGGCTCCCCTCAACACGACAGCAATCTACGCTCGCTTATCAGTCGACTCAAAGAGAGCCTGGACGCCAACATCATCACCAACATCAACGGCATGGGTTATATGATCGCCGATCCAGGCTCCTATTCACATTACCACTCCGACCACTGATCCTGGACTTTCTGTGCTGGGAGTGCCTTGTCTTCCGGGCTTTGTCTCAGCGCACCACCATGCGGTTACGGCCCAGGCGCTTGCCCTCATAAAGCGCCTCGTCGGCACGCCGGATCATCTGTTCAAATGTGTCGCCACACTGCATGATCGTTCCTCCCAATGTAACGGTCAGGCGAATTGGCCTGTCGTTGCACTCGACCACCAGGTGATCGATTCGGCTGCGAATGCGCTCACCGACATGACGCACCATCTCCTCATCTGCTTCAGGCAAGCAGACCAAAAACTCCTCTCCGCCCCAGCGGGCCACGGTGCCATCCGAGGCGGAATCGGCCAGCAATCTGGAGACGTGCACGATGGCCATATCGCCACAATCATGCCCATGCGTATCATTGAGATGTTTGAAACGATCGATGTCGATCAGTATCAATCCCGACACACGTCTTGGCGCATCGGCCGCAAACGCCTTTTGGATCTGCATGTGCATGTAGCGACGATTGTAGAGACCCGTCAGCGGATCACGATAAACACCGTCCTCCAGATACTCGTGGTGTGCCTTTGCATGCACAGAATACAGATGCGCCAACAGACTCATTGTCACCAAAAAGATCAAAAGGTTGACATGATGAATCCAGGCAATCCAGGAAGGATCGATATCGACGCGCACCAGATCAAAGAGATCGAGAGTATCCATCAGCATAGCGATGACCAAAACAGATGCGATGCGCACGCCATAGACCGCACGCGAATAGGAAAAGATAAAAAAGGGAACAAAGGCCGGTATATAAACATAATACTGAAACCCGGCACCTCGACCCAGATAATAGGTCGCCAGCACATTGTGCCCGATGAGCTCAATGTAGACAATCCATCCGATGAGTCGATCGTCGCGCGTCTCCATCGCTTCCATACCCAGCACAAAGATCGAGAACCAGTATGCCGCCGTGCTTGCGATATTGACCAGCGCCATGACAGGCACACCGAGCAGAGCAAACAGCAGGATAAAAAGAGCATGGGCTGTACCGGCCATCACCAGCGCATAAAAGCCCACCTTCCAATAAAAATTTTCAGACTGGAGATGATGCCAGAGTATAGAGAATTTGGTTATTTTCATCGTATGTTTTATTATTCTATCCTATGATATTTTGCAATTTCGTTTGGCTTATTGTAGCACACCTACCTTGACATAAGACGAAAAAAATATATGCTTCTGCATATATACTCGTCAAGGAGTCCATCATGTTAGCCACCGCAAAACTGTTTCAAAATGGACAAAGTCAAGCTGTCAGGCTCCCAAAAGAGTTTCGCTTCGAAAACGCAAAAGAGGTGTTTATCAAAAAACTCAACGGCGCAGTTATCCTCATCCCCAAATCCAATCAAACAGTATGGGATACTCTTTTTGACAGTCTCGAAAATTTTTCGGACGATTTCATGATCGCTCGAACCGAACCGACACAGGAGAGGGAGAAGCTGTGTTGAAAAAACGTATGCTCGATACCAATATCTGCATCTATATCATCAAAAACAAACCCCAAAGCATCAAAAAAAATTTCACATGTTTGAGATAGGTGATTTATCCATCTCCACCATCACAGTTTCAGAGCTGATGTGCGGAGTATTTAAGGGCATCTCTAAAAAGTAGACATGTTGAAAAAAACCTCAAAGCGCTAGAGACTTTTTTGCTCCCATTTGAAATCGTCGAATACAATTATAGTGCCTCCGTCGCATACCGCAATATTCGCGCCGATCTCGAAAAACACGGTCAAGTCATCGGCAATATGGATATGCAAATCGC
>CAZWMZ010000032.1:0-8926 GCA_964634965.1 uncultured Nitratifractor sp.
GCCGATTTTCGCCGCTACACCAACTATCCGGTGACCTACAAGATCTACAAAAACGACTCACTTCTCGCGCACGCCAACAGGCGCAATACCCGCATCAAGATCGATGTTGCCGCACAACGCCTCAAGGTCTATGTCGGCGGCAAGATCGCGCTCGATTCACCCTGTACCACGGGTGCTAAGCGCAAGCTCGAGCCCAACACCCGCACCATCCGAGACAAAAGCACCCCCAAGGGGACGTTTCGCGTCACCGAAAAACTGGAGGACAAGCGTTCTACGATCTTTGGCAGGATCTACCGCAACGGCAAGCTTGTCTATCGCGGCGATCGACGCAAATACAAGGGGTCATGGGAGGGTGCCAAATTTGTCGGTGCATCGCTGAAGAACTGGATGCGCCTGACCGACTCAGGCATCGGCCTGCATGCCAGCCACCACATCAAGCGCCACCCCGCCTCCAACGGCTGTATCCGTCTGCCCTACCGCGTCTCCAGCGCCGTGTTTAAAACGATCCAGCCCGGCACAAAAGTCCAAATAAACTGATCGCGGGAGCTCGGCCCGCCCGCTAACTGCCAACCACCCCAATCTCCACGCCACCTCCGCTGTCTTTGACGGCAGCGAGTTTGCGGCGCATGTAGGCGATTTTTTCCTGGAGCGGAAGATTTTTGGGGCAGTGGTCTTCGCAGCCAAGCAGCGTCATACAGCCAAAGATCCCGCTGTCATCCCCGACAAGTTCGTAATAATCCTCTGTTGTGCGCTCATCGTGCGGATCGATCTCAAATCGAGCGACACGGTTGAGGCCGACGGCCCCGACAAAATCGGGTCGCATCAGTGCCGTCGCGCACGATGAGACGCAGATGCCGCACTCGATGCAGCGATCGAGCTCAAAGGTCGCATCGGCGGTATCGGGATCGATCGGCTCTTCGATGCGGGTGATGTCGTGCTCCTCCTGGGCATGGATCCAGCTCTCGACCCGTTTGCTCATGCCGTCCATCCACTCTCCGGTGAGGACCGAGAGATCTTTGATGAGTTTGAACGAAGGCATCGGCATCAGGCGAATGTGTCCGTCGGGATAGTCGCGTGTCAGTGTGCGGCAGGCGAGTTTGGGTTGACCATTGATCATCATGCCACAACTGCCGCAGATGCCCGCACGACAGACAAAATCAAATGCCAGATCGGGCTCAAACCGCTCGCGGATCATGTTGAGCGCGACGTAGAGTGTCATGCCCGGAGTCTCTTCGAGATGGTAGGTGACCATGTGGGGTTTGGATTCGGGGTCGCTTGGGTTGTACTGCAACACTTCAAAAGTGAGCATGCGCCCCTGGGATGGTGTGGTATCAGGCATCACCGACTCCTAAACGTTCGTTGCGTGCTTTGTAGTTCTCAGGCAGCTCAAAGGGCATGAGCGCCTCCTGGATCGCAAACCGATCGGCTCCCTGTGCCTGGAGTGTACTTCGGATGCGATCCACCTCCTCCTGGCGTTTGGCCGAATCGGGATGTTCGCGGATCATGCCCTTGCGGCCGTATCCACGAAAGGCCGGTGGCAACTCCATGCGCTGAATGTCCAGCGCTTCGTACTCCACATCGGGCAGGGTCGATTCGGGATCGCGCCAGCGCACCAGCGTGCGCTTGAGCCAGTTGGCATCGTCGCGCTCGAGGTAGTCTTCGCGATAGTGTGCCCCGCGCGATTCGGTGCGCAGCAGCGCCGCGTAGGCGATGGAGAGAGCGATTTTGAGCATCCTGGGCAGGCGGTAGGCCTCGGCAAGCTCAGGGTTTGAAGCGCCGCTGACATACCGAATCCCTGTCTGCTGGCTCTGGCGCAGGAGCTCCTGGAGTTCGTCGACGGCCTCTTGCAGGTCGTCGCCGTTGCGAAAGATACCCACCTTTTCGTCCATGATCTCCTGCATGCGCCGTTTGATGTCGAAAATCGACGGGGCGTCGGGGTTCCAGGGGCGCGAGAGGATTTCACGGATATGCTGTTCCTCACGCGCAACAAACGCCTCGATGGTTTGGGTGTCGATGGCGATCTCGGTGCGTTGACACTGCTCGGCCATGTAGCTGCCCACGATCATACCGGAGACGACCGTTTCGGCGACCGAATTGCCTCCGAGGCGGTTGAAGCCGTGCAGATCCCAGCAGGCGGCCTCTCCGCAGGCAAAGAGACCAGCCAGATCGGGCGATTCACCGGTCGGTTTGGTACGAATCCCGCCCATCGAGTAGTGCTGGGCCGGACGCACCGGCAGCCATCCGGCGGGCCCTTCGTCGGCGGGGTCGATGCCGTTGAAGGTCAGGGCGATCTCCTGCACATCGCGCAAGTTCTTTTCGATGTGTTCGCGTCCCAGGATCGAGATATCGAGCCAGAGGTGATCGCCGTAGGGGGAGGGGACCCCTTTGCCTTTGCGGATATGTTCCATCATGCGGCGGCTGACTACGTCGCGCGAGGCGAGGTCCTTTTTTTCGGGTTCGTAGTCGGGCATAAACCGGTATCCGTCCACATCGCGCAGGACTCCGCCGTCTCCACGACATCCTTCGGTGAGCAAGATGCCCGAAGGGACGATGGGAGTAGGGTGAAACTGCACCGCCTCAGGATTGCCCAGAGCGCACACTCCGGTCTCGAGTGCGGCAGCCTGTCCGGTCCCTTCGCAGATGACGGCGTTGGTGGTGGTGCGATAGACCCGCCCCCAGCCGCCGGTGGCGATGGCAGTTGCTTTGGCGATGTAGGCTTCGAGTGTGCCGTCGGTGAGGTCGCGCACGACGGCGCCATAGCAGCGACCCTCTTTGTGGATGAGAGAGAGGAGCTCTTTGCGTTCGCGGATATCGACGTCGCGTTTGAGCGCTTCGTTGGCGACTCCGAAGAGCATCGTATGTCCCGTGGCATCCGAGGTGTAGCAGGTGCGCCACTTTTTGGTGCCGCCAAAGTCGCGGGCGTTGATGAGTCCGTGTGCTTCGTCGCGCTCGGTGATGGTGGTGCGCTCGGCATTGATGACCACTTCGCGTGGTCCTTTGCGTACGCGGCTCCACGGTACGCCCCAGTTGGCCAGTTCGCGGATCGCTTTGGGGGCGGTGGTGACAAACATCCGTGCGACCTCCTGATCGCATCCCCAGTCGCTCCCCTTGACCGTATCGGCAAAATGGACATCTTCGTTGTCCCCTTCGCCCATGATGCTGTTGGCCAGACTCGCCTGCATGCCGCCCTGTGCGGCGGCCGAGTGGGAGCGTTTGACGGGCACGAGCGAGAGGACGATGGTGCTCAGGCCCTTTTCCTGTGTCGCGACAGCGGTACGCAGTCCGGCCAGACCGCCGCCGACAATGAGTGCATCGCAGTAGTGGATATTCATGGGTGCACCTCCCCGGATATGTGCGGTGTATACCGCTGACCGTATGCCGCCTCGTGAGCCATTCCGATGCGGATATAGGCCCCCAGCGTCAGCAGTCCCAGCGCGAGAAAAAAGGCCGTCAAGGCCCATTTGATCTTTTTGAGGCGCTTGCGTGCTGCACGCGGATCGGTACCGTTGCACCAGCCCCACTTCATGCAGAGGCGATAGAGACCGATTGAGCCGTGCAGTTCTACCGCAAAGAGCAGCAGCAGATAGAGCGGCCACATCCCTTCGCTCCAGACGCGGTCACTTGAGGCATAAGGGCCGATTTTGTCAGCATTGAGCATGAGGAGGTAGAGGTGCACCGAGCCGAGGAAAAACATTGCAAACCCCGTCGCCGCCTGCACCATCCAGAGGTTGGTGTCTCCGTGTCGCAGTGCAAATGCGTGGGTTTTGAGCATCTTGTATTCGCGCCATTTGTAGGGAAATTTGCGCATCGCCAATCCCGCATGCACGATGAAGATCCCAAAGACCAGCGCGACCGAGAGCGTCACAAAGATCGGATGCGGCTGAGCAAACAGAAAGCTCCCCTCAAACATTTTGGTCACGGTATACATAAAATCTTTGCTCACAAGGATCGACGAGACAAACAGCATGTGCCCCCACATAAACAGCCCGAGAAACAGTCCCGTAGCGCTCTGCCACCGATCCAGCCGTGCAGGCATGCGGCTCTTGGTTCCATCGACACGCCTGCCGAGATACCCTTCGATGATGCTTGCCATAAAGCCAATCCTTTCAACGGAGTTAAAACTCCCAAAATATCGTTTGCCTTGAGGGCTCCAAAGAAAGTCTACTCCTGTTTTTCTTAGAGAGGCTTAAAAAGAAGATAATTTTTGGTTAACTTCTGGCGTAAATGGAGAGCTGTTTTGGGTTGTTTTTGACATATTTACGGTACAATAGGGATAGTTGCTTTTGAGATATTTTCAGAGAGGCACTGCACCGATCTGTTGCAAGAGCATCCGATCAATGCACAAAGAGGAGTTTTGGCTCCAGGAGACCCGGCCATGAGATGTGGATGTACCGACCGATACGGTTTTGCCAAGCGTGTGTATGCGACCGAGGCAGAGGCCCTCAGGCATATTCGGCAGGATGGTATCGTGCCCTATCGCTGTCCGGAGGGCAGGGGGTGGCATCTGACGCATGTTACCTTGAACGACGATCTCCCCTCTACGGTCACTTCAGAGCTTGATAACACGATTGATGCGTTTGAGGCCTGGATGCTCGGGCGCGACACCGACAGCACCGATGAGGCACCTGCGCCTGCCAGAGGAGCCGACCGACCCTCGACCCAGTCGTATGCCGACAAGCGCCAGCAGCTTACGCGTGCGTATCGCTCGATGATCGACGACAAGCACCACAAGAAGGGCACCTCTTAAAACAGCTCATGCCCGCAATGGGCTTTGCAGACCGATCTGTTTTGAGCGTTACCCGCAAAACCACCTCAGAGGATGATGTGTATGCACAAAATGATCCTATGCACCACCGGCACCTCGATCGCCAACGGGTGCAAAAATCTCAAACGTTCGCAAGAACAGCCAAGCCAGTGGGATGAGGAGCTGCCGGGCTTGACGCGAGAGCTACGAGAGAAGATCGCTTCGATCGACTACCTCAACGACCCTGCAGCGCGACGTGGGCTCAGTGCCGAGCTCAATACGCTCGATCGCATCGACCTTCAGGAGGGTGACCGTGTCGCGCTCATCGCGACCGATAACGCTCCGGGGCGTCTGTGCAGTCGGTTTCTGGCTGAGATCATTGAGGAGATCTATGGGTGCGATGTCGAGATCAAGCGCATCGAGGGGATGCAGATCTACAACGCCAGGCGTCTGCGTGAAAAAGGATTGAAACATCTGGTCCAGACGCTCCTGGATGACTATCTGGCCAACGACCAGATACGCTACCAGTACGAGATCATTGTCAATCCCACCGGGGGCTACAAGGCCGTTGTGCCGTTTTTGACGGTGCTGGGGATGCTCTATGGCCGCAAGGCGATCTATCTGTTTGAGCATGCCGAGGAGCTGATCGAGCTGCCGCCGTTGCCGTTGACATTTGATCTGCATCTCTTCGAGCGGGTCAGAGAGGCGTTGCGCTACATCGAGGATGAGGTGGCGGTACCGCCTGCTGAGTATTTTGCGCGCATTGTCGATTATGACCCTGCCGAGCGTGATCTGTTTCTCTCCTTTACCGAGCCGTTCGAGGAGAACAAGATCACGCTCTCTCCGCTGACCTATGTCCTGCTCAAGATCGAAGCAAGTGCCCAGCCCAGTTTCATCAGCCGCAAAGCGCTGGCGAAGCTTGACACCCTCCAGGGGGAAAAGAGAAAGATTCTGGAGCGACTCATCGCACACACATCCAATCCTCTCTGGCGCGAGCACAAAACCCACCGATGGCCCAACAACCCCGGGATATTGATCATCAAGGCGGGCAACACAGCCGAACGACTGGCAGGGTTTGTCACAAGAGGGCGTTTTCATGTTGCACTGCTGTTTGATGATCACGATGACTACGAGAGGGAGCTCGAACACTACACGATCAACGACCTCAAATCGTGGGAATACCAACAGTGGGAATCGACCGTTTCGCCTGAGGAGACAAGCCATTTTTCCGCAACGCCCGATCGCCAAAAGTTTATACGCGAGATCGAACAGCTGACCGCGACAGTCGAGCAGTTGCGGCACACAATGGCAACCCACCGCACGGAGCAAAAAGCCTCCAAAAACCTTGTGGCACGGTTGCGCAGCGAAGTGGACCAGTGGCGCACCGCCGCCGATACGGCCCACACAGAGCACAACAAACTCCAGCTGCACTGTGCCAGCTGGAAGCGGCAGCTGGCCGACCAGTCCAAAATCCTTGAGCAGCTTCAGCACGATCACGCTCAGGTCACAGCGCAGGCACAGGCATCCGCTGAGCGCATCGAGGCGCTTGAGCGTGCACGCGAAACCCTGCAGGTCGACCTGGACTCTGAGCGCATGCGGGCCCAGACACTCCGCCAGGAGCGCGTTGCGCTCGGCCAGGCCCTCACCGCAGCGATTCAACGCCGCAAAAAGAGCCAAAAGCGCATCTGCCTCCTGCGTCAGGCACTCCGAAGCAAACAGCACGGCACCCAGGAGCAGGAACAGCTCGAAGCGCAGCTTGCCAAAGCGATCCAAAAACGCAAAAAAGCAACCCACAAGATCACCAAACAGCGCGCGCGTCTCGATGCACTCGTCCAGACCCTGGAGCAGTCCCGCCGCACGATCCTCAAACTCCGGCGCCAAAAAGAGAAGCTCTACCAGCGATCCCTGGAACTCAAACAGTACCAGAAACGCCTTGCTAAACTGAAAAAAAAGTATCGAAAAAGCACCCGAAAAAACCGCAAACTCACCGCCAGGATCAAGACCCTCGAAGCGCGCATCAAACGCCAGGACAAACAGAAAAACCCCCCGTCATAAACCCCTCAAAACCTACCCCCAACGTCGGATCCCCGACGTCCCCCAAACCGTGAAAGTTGCATGAGTCTGCAATGTACCGACAGTTATTTTGTGTTGTTTTTATGACTTTTTTACGGTAGAATGGTGAGAGCTCTTTTGGAACAGGTGGGTTGCTCATGGTTTTATTGACTATCATTGGTGAGGATATTAGTAGAGGTATTCCTCTTTTTTTTTCGTTTCGTCGTGACAAAATCGAACATCTTTTGCTTTGTGACGATGCGCCGGAAAATGTACGACGCGCTCGACAGCTTGAGCGCGGGTTGAAGCGCTTTGTTGTAGCTACGGGTGCCGAATGGTTGGTCGATGTGGTGCAGGTGGACGAAGACTACGGCGCATCGATCCGTTCGGCTGCGCGTACCGCCATAAAACACGATCGCCAGATCGTTCTCAATATCTCCGATACGACTGCTCCTCTCAGCGCCATGCTCTCAGCCATCATTCGCGAACATGGGGGTATTGTGATCAGTTACGATCCTTACGACAATGATCTCCACCTCATCGACAGCGACGGCCGCCTGGAGACGCGCCAAATCACCGATCGAATTGATATCGAGAGTTATCTGACATTGTTGGATTATCGGATACGCACATCGGCCTCCATGAGCGAAGTATTTGCTCGCCGTGATGTTGTTACACAGCTCTTTGCCGCCGAATCGGATTTTGCCCAAACACGCAATCACCTTTTACGACAGTTTTTCAAACAGCCTTTAAAGGGCGAGAGGTTGCAATCGCATATTCTTGAGTTGTTGCGCCAGATCGGCGTGGTTGATCGTTTCGACCGTCTGATCGCTTCACAACAAAAGGTACTGATGGGCGATCTGTTTGAGGAGCGTTTGTGGGCGCTGGTTCGAGAGCTTGAGCCTGATGATCTGATGCTTGGGGTGCAAATCGATTTTGATGATCCCCAAAGCGAACCGATACCGGGTTATCGTGTCTTGAACGAATTTGATTTGTTGATCGCTCATCGCAATCGTCTCTTTGTGATCGAAGCCAAATATTCGGATAACCTCAACGGAGCGGAGGTGGTCTACAAGTACGACGCGATCCTCGATCACCTCGGCAGTGCGACCAAAGCGATCATCGCCAACGTCTCGTCCAAGCGACCCAAAGAACCGTATCTTGATACCTACGCATCCAAAAACTTTACCCGCTCGGCGCTGCGCCGCGCCCGTATGGCCGGCATGGCGATCTATCACGACGACCATCTCGACCCTGCACGCTTCCAGAAGCTGGTTTCATCTTTTTTCCACATAGGAGGTACGCATGAGTAAAGACCCCGACACCCTGTACAGCTCACATATTTTTATGTTTCCGTTTCGGTTTGATCGTATTACCGAACCGTTCAAACGTGAGTTTGAGTTTTACAAACAAACAGACATCGCCAAACGGCTCGATCTCAAAAAGCTTTTTCAGGCCATGGTACAAGATGGCTGGGTGTATCGTCCTTTTGACTTAGATACGGCTTTTGATAAAAGCGGTCGATATGCTTATCTCTACAATGAGTTTGCCTACTTTTATGATTATGCACGCGAAGCCCTCTACAATATGCGAAAATTTGATTTGAACGACCAAGAGTTTTACGATGAGATTTCTTATTATTTCGAACCAAAAGATTTTGTCAAGGAGGGGAGCAGCTATACCATCCATTTGGATAACGGCCAATGCTACCAGCTCGATGTAGATGGTGTGTCGCTACGTGTCTTTTCGACAGGGGTAGCGATTTTGTCGATTGAATTGCTCAACCGATATTATTCCAGCGGAAAGGATATTAAAGCGATCAACGAATTTGGTCGCCGTTTTTATCCTCAATTTATGGCTTTTAACGATGATGATCACGTTTTGGATACACGCTATACAAAAGAGAGGTTTCTTGCCGAAAAAATTGTTATCGACCTCAATCACAGAGTGGACGATAAGATCGTCTCAAAAACATTCAAGGAGGATTTTACTCACGATATCACGATGGAGGACAACGAAATCCGTATCGGTGCACACATTATGGAGCTTCTCGGAAAAGCTTTTACCCAAAAACGAAACGAAAGAGATTCGTTCTACGTTCAGCCGATTTTGGATGATCGCATGTTTGTT
>CAZWMZ010000033.1:0-5562 GCA_964634965.1 uncultured Nitratifractor sp.
TTGATGTTGGAGTTGAGCGGGACTTCGATGACCGCCATGACGCTGTCGGGATTGTCTCCGTGTCCGATTTTTGAGAGATCCATGGGTGGTTCCTTTTGAGTGAATTGCGAAAGGATATTGTAGCGAGAAAAGTAGAAATTAAGAATTAGTCATCGGCATTTTAGACAAAGAGCACCTCAAAATTTAATTACGCCTACACTGTCTGAAACTTTTTTCCCAAAGACGGATGGCAAGAGCCGGGTCCCAGGCAGACAGCGCGGCGCAACAGTCGATCGGGTATTTGGTAAAGTGTGCTACTGTATATCACTCTCTCATGAGACAGGACTCAAAGGTACGCAGAGCCTTTCGATCCTCTTTCCAGTCTGGGGTGAATTGGGCGACGTGTTCCCAAAAACGTTTCGAATGGTTTTTGTGGCGTATGTGGATCAGCTCATGAACGATGACATAATCGATCAATCGATCGGGCAGGATCAGCAGGTAGCGATTGAGCGAGAGGTGGTTGCGGTCTGAGCAGCTGCCCCATCGTGTACGTGCCAGCCGAAAGCCAACATGTGCAGGTGTCAGTCCGGTCACCTGTGACCAGTGTTTGACGCGCGGCAAGAGAATGGAGGGTGCCCAGTGACGCAGATGTTCTCTAAACAGCGCAACCCTTTCGGTATGTGAGGGTTCAGATGGGGCAAAAAAGATTGCCAAACCATCGCGCAGCT
Organism: uncultured Nitratifractor sp.; assembly: GCA_964634965.1. Taxonomy (GTDB): domain Bacteria; phylum Campylobacterota; class Campylobacteria; order Campylobacterales; family Sulfurovaceae; genus S017-3. The sequence goes on from CAZWMZ010000033.1 coordinate 708, forward strand.
CCAGCCTCGGCGAATCGCCGACTGACCACACGATCCTGTGCGCTTTGCCGCGCCAATAGAGGGTCGCATTGGGATGGGTCCAGTCGAGGGTCTGCTGTGCATTGGTGTCGTGAAGCTTCTGCATGATCCATTCGGCTTTTTGGGCGAGGATCGCCTCGATGCGCGCCTGAGACATTTGCAGAGACGTTGAGACAATCACCTCTGTGTTGCGGATGCGGATGTAGAGGTGTTTTTGGCGCGTGCGACGTATGAGTGTGTAGTCAAAAGCCGTATCGTCAGCCCCATAGCGGTGCCGAGTGGTGATCTCAGCCGGCATCGTGCAAGGAGTAGGGGATAGCGTGTTCGCGGCAGTAGCGCTCGAACTGCACAAAGGCCTTTTGCGCCAGATCGCGATCTTGTGAAGCTACAGAGATATCGGTGCGATAGCCGTCGCTGTAGATCTTGGGCAGTGAGGAGAGTTCTACGCCTTTTGGGAGATGCTCCATCACCTCGATCAGATCCGATTCGCGGCAGAGTGCGGTCATGCCAAAGCGATGCATGGGTGCAGCATCGTCGAAGTAGCGATCGAGGATTGCTGTGACCATTGGGTGGCTCATTTCGGGGAAACCGGGCATGAAAAAGTAACGATCGTCCAGCGAAAAAGCAGGCATGCCGTTGACGGGATTATCAAGCAGCCTGGCTCCGCGGGGCAGCTCGGCCATCCGGAGCGGATAGTGGCCGTTGGGGATCTGCATCGCCTTGATCCGCTCGGAGATGATGCGGTGGGCTTCGTCGTGGGTGTGGAGCTGGCCGTCGCGCAGTGCGATTGCGGCACATTTTCGGGTGTGGTCATCGGGGGTCGAGCCAATCCCGCCAAAACTCAAAAGCACTGCATTGGGCTGCGACGCAATGAAACGGATCGTCTGGACGATGAGCGCAGGATCATCCTCGATCGTGAAGCTGCCAGTAAGCGTGTGGCCGCGGCGGATCAGTTCGTGCGTGAGAAAATCAAAATGTTTGTCCTGCCGGCGCCGATTGAGTATCTCGGTGCCGATAATGAGCGCGAAAAAAGCCGGTGTCGGGTTCATAGCGTGCTCGATGCCTCTACTCTTCGATGTAGTTTTTGAGTTTACGGCCGACTTTGGGGTGTTTGAGCTTTTTGATCGCACTGTTTTCGATCTGGCGAACCCGCTCGCGGGTGACATTGAGCTCCTTGCCAATCTCTTCGAGGGTGCGGTCGCTCATGTCTTCGAGCAGTCCAAACCGCATTCGGATGACCGCCTGCTCACGCTCATTGAGCTGCGAAAGCACCTCGTCGATCTGGCGATTCAGGTCATCATTCATAACCACTTCGGTGGGGCTGAGGGTGCTTTTGTCTTCGATAAAATCTCCAAACCGACCGTCATCTTCGTCCCCAACCGGTGTCTCGAGACTGACCGGCTCTTTGGTGATTTTAATGACGTTTTTGACTTTGTCAACGCTGAGGCCTACCTCTTTTGCGATCGTCTCCAGATCGGGCTCTTTGCCGGTCTCCTGCAGATGCTTACGGATGATTTTGTTGATGCGGTTTATCGTCTCGATCATGTGGATTGGGATGCGGATCGTGCGGGCCTGGTCGGCGATGGCGCGGCTGATGGCCTGACGGATCCACCAGGTTGCGTAGGTGGAAAATTTGTATCCCTTTTGATACTCGAACTTATCGACCGCTTTCATCAGGCCGATGTTGCCCTCCTGAATCAGATCGAGAAAGGGCAGGCCGCGGTTGGTGTAGCGCTTGGCGATCGAGACGACGAGGCGCAGGTTGGATTTGGCCATGCGGGATTTGGCCTTTTCACTTTTGGCCTTGCCGATGCGAATTTGATTGAGAATCTCTTCGAGTTTTTTGGGATCGAGGTTGAAGCTGTTTTTGCTCGCTTCACGTGTCTCAAAGAGTTTTTTGATCTCAACATACGTACTCACCATGGTCGTCTCGGGTACAGCGGCAATGATATCCTCTTTGGACATTTTGACGATGTTGTCAAGAATCTTCTGGTGATTGGCCCGCAGCTGGTCATTAAAAAGCTGCAGTTTGTACTCCAGGCGCTTGAGTTCCTTTTCAAACCCATCGTCGCTTTTGAGTGCTGTCTCCATCGCCTTGACCAGTTCGTTGATCAGCTTGGAGGTGGGACCGAGGTTGAGCAGGGCGTTTTTGAGTTGGTTTTTTTTGAAGGCGACCTTGAGGCGTTCGTGAAAGATCTTTTCACTGTTTTCCGGATCGTTTTCCTCGGTTCTGCGCAACTCGCTGCGTGCCCGCATCCAATCTTTTTTGGCCTTTTCGAGGTAATTGAAGCTCTCGATGACCTGCTGAACCCGTTTGGTATCCTTGGGGGAGGTATTGGCGGCTTCGTCGTCATCGATCTCTTCGCCCTCTTCTTCATTGTTGTTATCGTCAAAGCTCTTAAAGAGCTCCTTAACACGGCGTTCGCGATTGAGCAACGGCTCTTTGTAGTTGAGGATGTAGTCGATCAGATAGGGGACCGAGCAGATCGCATCGATGATGATATCCTCTCCCTCTTCGATCTGCTTGCTCAGCTCGACCTCCTCCTCTTTGGTCAGCAGGGGGATTTTGCCCATTTCACGCAGGTACATCCGCACCGGTGAATCGGAGCGACTCCATTCGAGCAGCTCCTTTTCTTTGGTCATGTCAAACTCTTCTTCGAGATTGTTTTCGATCTGGCGTTTGCGGGCGGCGGCGTGACGACGGTTTTCGTTGACTGTCAGCTGTTTGGCGTATTCGGAGGAGGAGACGATCTTGACGTGTCGGTCCTGGGCAAGTTTGGCGATCTTCTTGGCCTGGGTAGCGGTGATCTGTTTGTCGAATTCTTTGGCGATGTTTTCGAAGGTGGCCATCTCCCCCTTCTTTTTGCCGGCGAACAACTCTTCAACTTTTTTCATGCTCTCTTTGGCTGTCATTACCTGCAGATCTCCCTTTTTGCAAAATACCGTAGATTATACCCAAAAAACATAAAAAAGAGCTTAAACAAGCAGAATTTTGTTTTCTGGGGTCAAATTGGGTATAATCGCGCAAAATTTAATTTGGCTTGAGAGCATCTCCAGCTTGTTCGGTGATGCTCTTCGCGCCAATCCAAAGGATACCCTTTGCAAGGAAAAGTGTGGAAATTTGGCGATCACATCGATACCGATCTGATCATTGCCGCTCGCTATCTCAACACCAGCGATCCGGCCGAGCTGGCTCGCCATGTGATGGAGGATGCTGATCCGGAGTTTGTCAACAAGATGCAGCCAGGAGACATCATCGTCGCCGGGGTCAACTTCGGCAGCGGCAGCTCCCGTGAGCATGCGCCCATTGCCCTCAAAGCTGCCGGTGTCGCGGCGGTCATCGCGCCGACCTTTGCGCGGATCTTCTATCGCAATGCGTTTAACATGGGGTTGCCGATCTTTGAGCTGGCCGAGGCGCATGAGATCGCCGAGGGTGATGAGGTGCGCATCGAGATGGATCGCGGTACGATCACCAATCTGACGCAAAACAAAAGCTACACCTTTACCCCCATTCCGCCGTTTATGCAGGAGCTGGTCCAGGCAGGCGGCCTGATCGCCTATGCTCAGCAGGAGATTGGAGGTGCCGCATGAGTCGCGCCTATACCATCGGTATGATCAAGGGGGACGGCATCGGGCCGGAGATTGTTGACGAAGCGATCAAGGTACTCGATGCGGTCGCGGCTGTTGAAGACCTGCACTTTCAGTACAAGGAGATGCTGCTCGGTGGTGCAGCGATCGATGCGACGGGTGTGCCGCTTCCGGAGGAGACGATCCAGGGGGTGCGTCAGTGCGATGCGGTGCTTTTTGGTGCCATTGGCGGCACCAAGTGGGATTCGCTCGAGCGCTCCTTGCGTCCCGAAACAGGTTTGCTGGGCTTGCGCAAAGCGATGGGGACGTTTGCCAACCTGCGACCGGCCGTGGTCTACGATGAGCTGGTCAACGCCTCGACTCTCAAGCCTGAGGTGCTACGCGGTGTCGATATCATGGTGGTGCGCGAGCTCACCGGCGGGATCTATTTTGGAGAGCCACGCGAGCAGCACGACGATCGAGCCTTCAACACCATGATCTACACCCGCGATGAGGTGGTACGCATCGCCAATGTCGCTTTTGAGATCGCCATGAAGCGCAACAAGCAGGTCTGCTCGGTCGACAAAGCCAACGTGCTGGAGGTGAGTCAGTTTTGGCGCGACATCGTCGAGGAGGTGGCGGCCGACTATCCAGAGGTGGAACTGAGCCACATGTATGTTGACAATGCCGCGATGCAGCTGATCCGCGATCCCCGGCAGTTTGATGTGATATTGACCGGCAACATCTTTGGGGATATTCTCTCCGATGCTGCCAGCATGCTCAGCGGATCGATCGGCCTGCTGCCGAGTGCCAGTACAGGTGAGGGTGTCGGACTCTTCGAGCCGATACACGGTTCAGCGCCTGACATTGCCGGGCAGGGGATCGCCAACCCCATCGCGACGATCGCCAGCGCGGCGATGATGCTGCGCTACGGCCTGAACGAGGATCGTGCGGCCGATCGGATCGATGCGGCGATTCAGCGGGCTCTGCGCGAGGGGTATCGCACCGGTGACATCGGAGCGTATGATGCCAAAGAGATCTGCACCACCGACGAGATGGGATCGATCATCGCTCAGTACGCTTCAGAGGATTGATGCGGTGGAGCAGCGCGTCCGTGTTTTGATCGATTGTGACGATGCCAAAGGGTTGGTCTATACGATCTCCAAGGTCTTTTACGACCGGGATCTCAACATCGAAAACAACCGAGAGTTTGTCGACAAGGATCGCAACCGCTTCTTTATGCGTACCGTTGTAACGGGCGATTTTGATG
>CAZWMZ010000034.1:0-16722 GCA_964634965.1 uncultured Nitratifractor sp.
CTTCGCTGTAGCCATCCTCGCGTGTCAGCGCCAGCCGTATCTCTTGTTCTCCCAGTCGCCCATAGAGGACGTTTTCGGCTCCGGTATATTCGTGGATATCGATGGTGATCTCAAATCCCTCCTCCCCCTGAGCCAGATAAAAATCGCGAGGACGAATGCCCAAAATCACTGATTGGTCCTCTTGTATCCTGGTGTGCGTTCGGGGGATTGGCAGCACCATGCCTTCTGCGGTCTGCAGAGACTGTCCATCCGGGAGTGTCTTGATGACCCCTTCGATCAGCGTCATGGTCGGACTACCCAAAAACGTAGCTGCAAAAATCGAATTGGGGTGGTCAAACAGCTCCTTAGGGCTGCCGATTTGAACAACGCGCCCTCGATCCATCAAGATGATTTTGTCCGCCATTGTCATCGCCTCGACCTGATCGTGTGTGACATACAGCGTTGTTGTCCCCAATCGGGCCTGAAGCTGTTTGATCTCTTTGCGCATCGTTACGCGCAGCTTGGCATCGAGATTTGAAAGCGGTTCGTCAAAGAGGAAAAAGTCAGGATTGCGTACGATCGCCCGCCCCATTGCGACACGTTGACGTTGCCCGCCCGATAGATGCCTGGGGTATCGATCCAGATAGGGTTCGATCCCAAGCAGCCGGGCAGCATCATGGACTTTTTTATCAATATGCTCTTTGGGTATCTTTTGCAACTTCAAGCCATAAGCCATGTTGTCATAGACGCGCATGTGTGGGTAGAGTGCATACGACTGAAACACCATCGACATGTTCCGTTTCTGGGGAGGGACATCGTTGGCCACACGTCCGTCGATGACCAGTTCGCCGCCGCTGATCTCCTCGAGCCCACTGATCATGCGCAGCAGAGTCGATTTGCCGCATCCCGATTCGCCAATCAGTACGACGAATTCTCCCTCGTCGATCGTTGCGTTGATATCGTGCAACACGTCAACCTCTCCGTATTGTTTGCGAAGATGGCGTAGATGAATGGAAGGCATACTTCTCTTCTCCTGCTTTGAACTATTTGACCGATCCAGATGTCAGGCCGCCAACAAGATGTTTTTGGAGCCAAAAAAAGAGGATCGAAACCGGAACCGAAGCGACAATGACCGAAACCATGATGTGATCCCAGTGGATCGTGTAATAGCCTGTCATCTCGATGATGCTCAGCTGAATCGTGTACGATCCGGTATCGCGCAATGTTGAAAAAGCGATGATGAACTCATTCCAGGCATTGACAAAGGTAAACGTAGCCACAATGACAATTGCAGGAATCGCCAATGGCAAAAAGATACCGACCAGACTCCGCAACCGCCCAGCGCCCTCGATCCATGCCGACTCCTCCAGCTCTTTGGGGATCGTAGCAAAATAGCTCTGCAGCATCCAGACGCTAAATGCCACGTTAAACGCCGCGTAGATCACTGCCAGAAACCCCAGCGAATCGACTACGCCGGAGGCCACCATAAGCCGAAACAGCCCGAGAACCAATACGATAGGCGAGAGCATCTGCGTCACCAGCAGGAAAAAGCGTAATCCCTTTTTGCCTCGAAAATCAAAGCGCGTCAATGCATACGCAAAGGGAGCCGCGACGACAATCGTGATGATCGTTGTGCCAAAGCTCACAAAGAGCGAATTGAGAATGGCATGCGGGATGTTGGTCTGCTGCCAAACTTCGACAAAATGGTTCCACTCAAAATGACTCGGGAACAGGCGGGGCGGGATCGCCGTAAGCTCAGCACGCGGCTTGAGTGCTGTCAAAAATGTCACCACAATCGGAAACAGAATCAGAAACAAAATAGGAAACAGCAGCATCCAGGCCCACAAGGTTGTTATGATCTTTTGTCGCTTCATTCCGATATCTCCTCTTTGCGCATGGCCACAATGGCATAGGCAATCGTAAAAACAAGCAGTATGCCAAGCATCATGATCGAGAGCGCTGCTGCCAGGCCGATATCTCCATCACGAAACGCCACTTTGTAGAGATAGGTCGGCAAAATATCGGTACTGTTAGAGGGCCCGCCTTCGGTCAAGACCCAAATGATAGGGAACGAATTGAAGACATAGATCATATTCAGTACGATCGCAATGTTGATAAAGGGCTTGAGCATGGGCAACGTCAGCGAACGAAACTTTTGAAAGTACCCTGCACCCTCCAGGGTCGCCGCTTCGTACATCTGCACCGGGATAGAGCTTAGACCCCCTAAAAAGATCGAGACAGTGAAAGGGATCGAGACCAGAATGCCGATTGCGATCTCAATCGGAAATGCCGTGCTGGCATCCGCCAGCCAGCCAACAGCGTGGTCGATCAGGCCGATGCTCATCAGTAAATGATTGAGCATGCCATAATCGGGATTGAGCACCCATTTCCAGATCACTGCCGTCATGGCAAGCGAGATGGCCCACGGCAACATGATGATGCCACGAGCTATGCGTTTGCCGTAAAAGTCTTCGTTGAGAATCAGTGCAACTGGAACAGAGACGATCACAGTTCCTGCTACCACAAAAAAGGTCCAGTAGAACGTACGCACGACGATCTCAACAAACAGATCGTCTTCGACCATATCACGATAATTTAACGCACCAAGAAAATCCCCCATCCCGCCAAATGTTCCAACCTCGTGAACCGACAAGCGCAAGAGATCGACGATGGGATAGGTCAGGATTACCAGCGTCAACACCATCCCCGGTGCGATATAAAGCAACGGGGCGAAACGACGCACTTTCATGCGGATGTATCAGTGTTTGATGGCGCGATTGATTTTTTTGCACGCACTTTTCATCGCCTCTTCGGGCCCCATTTTTCCGCTATAGAGGGCTTGTAATTTGTTTTTGATAATGTCGATGATTTTGGTCGATTTGGGGTGGATGAACGTAAATTTTGCGTTGGGAACCGCAGCGATCATTGCCTGCAGATATGGCTTGTCAAATGCCTTCGCTTTGCCCGCCTCGATCGTCACAGGCAAGAGGCCGGCTTTGGCGATCCAGTCGGCCTGATACTCCGGCTTCATTGCAAACATCATAAACGCAACGGCTGCCTTTTTGGCTTTGGAATTTTTGGACAAATGTACCGCATCAATCACCCCCAGTGTCACCCCTTTTTTATCGGAAGCCATCCCCGGTACATCGGTTTGGACAAAGTGAATTTTTTGACCCTCTTCACCGATCTGTTTGGCCAGCAATCCGTGCGTGATCATCATGGCCAGCTTGCCTTGCTTGAACAGCTCTTGCAGATCTTCCCGATTGTACGCAACAACATTTTTCTGTGTGTATCCTTTTCGGATCAGGTCGTTGTAAAAGGCTGCCGCTTTGATGCCGGCAGGATTGTCCAGCGTACACTGGTCTCCATTGATGGTTTTGTTCAGAACCGATCCGCCCATGTTCCACAAGATGTAGTAGAAATACTTCTCCATCTCGACCTCTTTGCCCTGAATCCCATACCCTGATGCATCGGTCTTTTCTGTGACTGCTTTGGCTGCGGTTGCCAACTCGTTCCACGTTTTAGGCGCTGCATTCAGGCCGGCTTTTTTGAGCAAATCCATGTTGACATAGAGGTTGCGTGCGCTCGTTACGCTTGGCAGGGCATAGAGTGTGCCGTTGACCTTCGCAGCATCCAGAAGTGATTGGGGGAACTTCGCCAAAAAATCCTTAGGAAGCCAGCCATCCAATGGTTCAAGTTTGTCACCGGCGACGTAGGAAGGAACCCATCCGCGTGTGCTGTAGATCACATCCGCATTGGCCCCCGAAAAGAAATCCGTCTGAAGCTTCTGCTGCCATGCCGACCAGGAGCCAACTTCGAGTTTAACCTTGATTTCGGGGTGAGCCTTTTCAAAGTCGGCCACTATTTTTTCAAAAGCCGGTTTGGTGCTCTCTCCATAGGAGGGTACCGCTACCCGAATTGTCGTCGTGCCAGCTACCGCAATCGCGCTCATCACCATCGCGGCTGCTGCAGCCTTCAGTGCTCCTCGTTTCATGGTCAATCCTTTTGAATGAAATGCGCTCTGTTTTCCAAAGCGTGCAGTTTAAGTATATCGAAAAGAACCTCATGAACAAAAAAAGCGCATCTCCTTGATGATGGAGTGGATACGGTCTCGCTGTTGATGGATCGATTCCGCCAGCTTAAACTGCGTCAAAGCTCGGTATTTGTTTTGCTCTGGGAAATGGATTTTGTAATAGACATTGCCGTTGAAGTAGTCGGTCAAAAAACGCAATCCCAGCTCAAACGCCATCAGAAAAACGGCATCATAAATGTATCCGCACTCAGCTGACGACATCAAACGACCCGCCCGCTCAAGATACCCATTGACCAAATGGGAAAAACTCTCAACATCAAAAAAAGCCTCCCGCCAATCGACTCCAGCCTCTTCGCCAACGGGGTTGCACCCCGATCGCGCGCAATCACCGATATCATAATGCACCAACCCGGGCTGGATCGTATCCAGATCGATGATGCTGACCGCACGAGCCGATATCTTGTCGAACAAAATGTTGTTGACCTTTGGGTCGCCATGGATGATACGCACAGGCAGTATTCCCTGTGCTTTTGCCTGCTCGAGTCGATCGATATGCGCTCGATGTCGCGCAATGCACTCCAAAGCAAAATCAAGCTCCCGATCATGGATATGTTCTCTCTCAGCCGACCGACAGGCATGATCAAACGCCTGCAGATAGCCTGGCGAGATATGAAACCCCTCCAAAACCGTCTCAAAAGCATTGGCCGGCAGGCGATTGATATGCTCGTGAAACATGCCAAGCGCATACCCAACCTCATATGCCTGACGATGACTGTAGAGCGCGTCAAAACTCTCTGTGTTTTCTATGAAGCTTATCATGCGCCAAAACGTTTCGTCGGGCGCTTGCCAAAACAGCGCCCCATCGTGGGCAGGAAGAACCTGTTGAACCCGCCAGGCACGCGACTCCTCCTGCGCACACTCCTGCAGATGACGCGTCGCATGCTGCATGTTGTTCATCACATCTTCCGGGCGCTTGAACACAAACGTATTGACCCGTTGCAAAATGGAATGCCGGTTGCCTCCATGCAACGTCACAAGATAGGTGTCGTTTACGTTACCGTTCCCATACGGATGGATCGATTCAATGTGTTTGCGATCCACAAAATGAGAAGCCACCGAAATCATATCCATCGTACCTGCTCCAAAGCTATCGATGGGGGTATCTTGCCACACTTTTCATAGATTTGCGTTAAACCCCAAATTTTAACAGGCGAGTCCACCAGTATGGTAACCACCTGAAGTATCAAAAGGCACTCCAGCAGGCTGGCATAATTTATCCAGGAGTTTCAGGTTCATAAGAGTGTGAATTGTGTCAGTTATTTTGGGTGGGTTGGTGTTGTGAGAGCACAAGACCCTGCGGAAAATTGCATCGCTTGAACACAGTGGATACGCCACGCCCGCGATCAACCGTATCATACGAACATATCATGAATGTATCCAACCCAGGGTGTTGTCGGGATAACGCTCTGGGTTGGATCGGCCGGAAGCTAAAATTTCCTGTGCAGACTCGAGAGGCAGAGAACGAGATGACGATCTGTATGGCCTTTATGGCGTCGCTTGTGCTTCGTGTATCCAGTGCTCCATCGCCTCGATCATTTCCGCTACCCGCTTGCTTGCGGTGCCGCCTTCGGATGTGCGGGCGTTCATTGAGGCGCGGTTATCCAGCAAGCCTGAAACCTCTTCGCCGATGCGTTGGTCGATGCGCTGCAGATCGTCCAGCGAGAGCTCCGAGATATCCACTCCCTTCGCTTCGGCTCGATTGACGACGTTGCCGACGATGTGGTAGGCATCGCGAAACGGCAAGCCCTGTTCGCGGACAAGGTAGTCGGCCAGGTCGGTGGCGGTGAGGTGGCCGACCATGCAGGCGGCCTCCATGCGCTCGACGTTGACCGTCATCTCACGAAGCATCTCGTCGAGCACCTGCAGACTCAAGCGCGCTGTGCGTACCGAGTCGAAGACCCCCTCTTTGTCCTCCTGCATATCTTTGTTGTACGCCAGCGGCAAGCCCTTCATCGTTGTCAGCAGTGCCAGGAGGTTGCCGTTGACCCGTCCGGTTTTGCCGCGCAGCAGTTCGGGGATGTCGGGGTTTTTCTTTTGGGGCATGATCGAGGAGCCGGTGGCGTGGCGGTCGCTGAGCGTGACCCACCGAAACTCCGCGGCACTCCACAAGATCAACTCCTCACTCAGCCGACTCATGTGCATCATCATCACTGAGATATTGTAGAGGATATCGAGGGCAAAATCGCGGTCGCTCACCGTATCGAGGCAGTTGGCGCTGGGCGCATCAAACCCCAGCTCCTGTGCCGTCATCTGCCGATCGATCGGATGGGGCGTACCCGCCAAAGCCGCACACCCCAGCGGCGAGCGATTGTTGCGCGCATGCGCATCGACGAAGCGTTGATGGTCACGATAAAACATCTGCGCATACGCCATCATGTGGTAGCCAAAGTTGATCGGCTGAGCATGCTGGAGGTGGGTCATGCCCGGCATCAGCGTTTCGGTGTGCTCGCGAGCCACCTCGGTGACAGTCGCGATGAGTTCACGCAGAAGCTGGGCGATCTCGAGCGTGCTGCGCTGAACATAGAGTCGAAAATCGGTCGCCACCTGATCGTTGCGGCTGCGGGCAGTATGCAGTCGCTTGCCCGCATCACCAATGCGACGCGTCAGCTCCCCTTCGATCGCCATGTGAATATCCTCATCGTCCCCATCAAGCGTCAGCGCACCTGATTCGATCTCTGTCAGGATCTCTGCCAGTCCCGCATCGATCGCCTGCTGATCCTCCGGGGTGATGATTCCACGTCGTGCGAGCATCCTGGCGTGCGCACGTGAACCTTCGATATCTTCGCGATAGAGTGTTTTATCAAACGGCAATGAGTTGTTGAGCGTTTTGAGCAGTGCCGAACTCTCACTCTCTATGCGCGCAGAAGCGATTTTGGCCGCCATGTGTATCCTTGATTCATAGAGTAAAGGGGTATTTTATCCAAATAACCACACAAGTTTCAAGAAATCCTCGTCAACCCCGATGGTACCGTACGAGCCCTGTGTCTATACACATCTGTTCATAGTAAGCATGCGTAGAAGCCTATTTCATGCAGGCAGGGTCTATGTCTCGATTGCATAGAGGATTTCGGTTCGATGTCCACGTCTCTGGATCTCATGGAGGCGTACGCCTTCGATGGGCAGACGCATAAAATCCTCGAGGGTATCTACCTGCGCTTCGGCGATGGCGCGCAACACCAGACCACGGTAGGCTTTGGCCCAGTGGCTGACGACCTTGTTTCCTTTGAGAAACTTAAGCACCGTGAAGGGGCGGGCAGGTTTGTAGACCCGCTCGTAAAAAGTTGCGCGCAGATCGAGCAGGTCCTCATCACCGATCCACGCTTCGATCAGCGGTGCCCCGTGCGTGCGGTACAGTTTTTCGGGATAGAGATCACCGATCGGCTCCCCCTGCTTGAGGCGATATTCGGGAATGCGATCGTTGGCACGGAGAAAACCAAAGAGGTTCGAATGCAGTATGAGGGTGCGATGCAGATAGGCCCGAGCATCTTCAGAGAGAGCAGGGTAGTCGAGATGATCGAACGCCACACCGGTGTAGCGTTCGATCGCAGGCAGCGTTGGCGCGCCGAGGATCGTATGGGTCGCGTGGTGTGCGATCGCCTCGGTCTGTTTGAGTCCGAAGAGTTTTGCGAGCACGGCGTGGTCACCCTGTGCCAGCAGGGCGCGATAGCGCTCAATCAACTGCAGACGTATCGGCGTCAGTGCGCCAAAATGCAACTGCGACGGATCGAAGGGTGCGTCTCCACCAGGGCGCTTGGTTTCGCTGGGTGCGAGGAGTATCTTCATCGTCGGAGGCTTCCTTTTTGGGCAAATTATACCCAAAAATTGTTTTTTTGGCCGTTTTTCGATGGATTGGCCTTGACTTCTAAAGAAGATTAGGATAGAATACCCGTCCATTTTGAAATGGAATGTGAGCAAGCTGGTGTAGCTCAGTTGGTAGAGCAGCTGATTTGTAATCAGCAGGTCGCGGGTTCGAGTCCCATCACCAGCTCCATTAATAATATCAGTGTTTGACCGGTAGCGACACACCACAATGGTGAGATACTCAAGTGGCCAACGAGGGCAGACTGTAAATCTGCTGGTTTTTACCTTCGGAGGTTCGAATCCTCCTCTCACCACCATAGAAAGAGTACAAGGTGTTTGTCGCCACGACGCGGGAGTAGCTCAGTTGGCTAGAGCGTCAGCCTTCCAAGCTGAGGGTCGCGGGTTCGAGTCCCGTCTCCCGCTCCATACTGGGAGCTGTGTGATTTGCTGTCGCCCAACAGATGTTGCCTGCCATCGCATACGATGAATGGTTCTGGCAGAATATCCCACACCAAACACCGACATTGTTATGCTGTTCACAATGCCCAGATAGCTCAGGGGCAGAGCACTTCCTTGGTAAGGAAGAGGTCGGCGGTTCAAATCCGCTTCTGGGCTCCACGACCATACGATCCGCAAGGTGTGCAGCGTGTGGACAAGAGTGCAACCGTCAGCTGCAGTCTTGTCCATATACGGGCATGGGGTCTGTGCGATGCCGATCTTCGGCCGCCTTTTCAAAACAAGCTAGGAGAAACACTATGGCTAAAGAAAAATTTGAACGTACCAAACCGCACGTCAACATCGGTACCATTGGCCACGTTGACCATGGAAAAACCACTCTGACTGCCGCAATCACGGCTGTCCTCGCGACCAAAAACGATACAGCACTGATGGATTACGATCAGATCGACAACGCGCCCGAAGAGCGCGAGCGCGGGATCACCATCGCCACCTCGCACGTCGAGTACGAGACCGACAAGCGCCACTATGCGCACGTTGACTGCCCGGGTCACGCTGACTACGTCAAAAACATGATTACCGGTGCAGCGCAGATGGACGGTGCGATCCTCGTCATCGCTGCGACCGACGGTCCGATGGCCCAAACCCGCGAGCACATCCTGCTCTCTCGCCAGGTCGGCGTTCCTTATATCGTCGTCTTCCTTAACAAAGAGGACCAGCTCGACGATGAGGACAAAGAAGAGATGCTTGAGCTCGTCGAGATGGAAGTCCGCGAACTGCTCAGCGAGTATGAGTTCCCCGGAGACGACACTCCGATCATCGCCGGTTCGGCTTTCCAGGCGCTCGAAGAGGCCAAAAAAGGTCAACTGGGTGAGTGGTCTCAGAAGATCATCCAGCTGATGGAAGAGGTAGACAACTACATTCCTGAGCCGGAGCGTGAAACCGACAAAGACTTCCTGATGCCGATCGAAGATATCTTCTCGATCCAGGGACGCGGTACCGTTGTGACCGGTAAGATCGAGCGCGGTCAGGTTTGCGTGGGCGACGAGATCGAGATCGTAGGTCTGAAAGATACCCAAAAGACCACCGTAACCGGCGTCGAGATGTTCCGCAAAGAGATGGATTGTGGTATTGCCGGCGACAACGCTGGCGTCCTGTTGCGCGGTATCGGCAAAGACGAAGTTCAGCGCGGTATGGTTCTGTGCAAGCCCGGTTCGATCACACCGCACACCAAGTTTGAGGCGGAAGTGTATGTCTTGACCAAAGAGGAAGGTGGACGTCATACACCGTTCTTCAACAACTACCGCCCGCAGTTCTACGTCCGTACCACGGATGTCACCGGTTCGGTTACGTTGCCCGAAGGCACCGAAATGGTTATGCCGGGCGACAACGTCAAGATCACCGTCGAACTGATCGCGCCCATCGCCCTCGAAGAGGGAACCCGCTTCGCTATCCGCGAAGGTGGACGCACGGTTGGCGCCGGTGTCGTCACCAACGTCATTGAGTAAACAAACCCATGCCGGACGGGAGGAGCACCTCCCGTCTAAGTTGCCACTGGAGAGACCATGAGAGAAACCGTACATCTTGGATGTGAAAAGTGCACACGTCGCAACTACCACACCACCAAGAATAAGAAAAATACCACCGAAAAACTGGCTCTTAAAAAATACTGCAAATGGTGCAAAGAGCACACCGTCCACAAAGAGATGAAGCTCTAAACGCCCATCTCTTCGTGCGTCCACAGGCCAATAGCTCAGTTGGTAGAGCACTGGTCTCCAAAACCAGGTGCCGGGGGTTCGAGTCCCTCTTGGCCTGCCACGTAAGTAAGGTTTAGAATATGGATACATTGATAAAGTTTTTTCGCAGTGCACGCATTGAGCTGGACAAGGTCATCTTCCCAACGAAGATTCAGGTGCGCCAGGCTTTTATCGCTGTCGTGCTTGTCGTAACAGTGATATCCGTGTTTTTGGCATTGGTCGATGTGATCATGTCTTCCGTCGTCTCTTCGACACTCTAAGGTTCAACGATGGCTTATCAATGGTACGCAATCCAGACGTATGCCGGCAGTGAACGCTCCGTCAAAGCCGCCATCGAACAGATGGCCCGAGACTACGGTCTGGAGGAGAAGATCGAAAACGTTGTCGTGCCCACCGAAGAGGTGATTGAGGTCAAAAACGGCGAAAAGAAGATCACCGAGCGGTCGCTCTATTCGGGATACGTTTTCGCCAGTCTGGATCTGGACAACGATTTGTGGCATCGCATTCAGGGGTTGCCGCGGGTTTCGCGCTTTATCGGCGAGCAGAAGACCCCGACACCGCTGAGCGAAGCCGACATCAACCTGATCCTTGAAAAGATGGAGAAAAAAGGCTCCCCGCGCCCCAAAGTCGATTTCGTCACTGGCGAAATGGTGCGCATCATTGAGGGACCATTCGCGAACTTCACCGGTATGGTCGAAGAGTACGACCTCGATCACGGAAAACTGAGGCTGAACGTGTCGATCTTCGGGCGGAACACGCCGGTCGAGATGCTCTACACGCAAGTCGAAAAAATAATTTAACCAAGGAAGCGTCATGGCAAAGAAAATTGCTGAAAAATTCAAAATGATGATCCCCGCCGGACAGGCGAACCCTTCACCCCCAGTGGGTCCGGCACTCGGACAGCGCGGGGTCAACATCATGGAGTTTTGCAAAGCCTTCAATGAGAAGACTAAGGATAAGATGGGCTTCAAGATCCCGGTCGAGGTGACCGTCTACAGCGATCGCAGCTTTACGTTCGAAACCCGTCAGCCCCCGGCAAGCGATCTGATCATGAAAGAGGCCGGCATCAAGAAGGGTTCAGACAACCCGCTGCTGAACAAGGTCGCTACCATTACGCGTGATCAGCTGATGAAGATTGTCGATCTGAAGATTCAGGATCTCAACACCGACGATCGGGAGCAGGCCGCGTTGATCATCGCCGGATCGTGCCGGAGCATGGGTGTCGAGATCGTCGACTAATCCTTTTGGAAACATCTGACCACTGGATGGCAGTGGGAGCAAAGAGCGGAGAAAACAATGGCAAAAAAAATGACCAAACGAAAGCAGACGCTTGTTGAGAAGATCGACAAGAGCAAAACCTACAGCATTGATGAAGCGGTGGCGACCGTCAAAGAGCTCAAATCGGCAAAATTTGATGAAACCGTCGAGGTCGCCCTCAATCTCAACGTTGACCCACGGCACGCCGACCAGATGATTCGCGGATCGGTTGTCCTGCCACACGGTACAGGCAAGACCGTGCGCGTCGCGGTCTTCGCCAAAGGCGACAAGATCGACGAAGCCAAAGCGGCCGGTGCTGACCTGGTCGGCAGCGATGAGCTGATCGAGCAGATTCAGGCCGGGCAGATCGATTTTGATACCGTGATCTCGACTCCGGACATGATGGGGGTGCTTGGAAAGGTTGCACGGATTCTTGGCCCCAAAGGCCTCATGCCCAACCCCAAGACCGGCACAGTGACCATGGACGTTGCGCAGGCTGTCAAGAACGCCAAAGGCGGCCAGGTTAACTTCCGTGTGGACAAAAAAGGAAACATCCATGCCGGCATCGGTAAGGTCAGCTTCAGTGAAGAGGCGCTTCGTGAGAACCTGACCACTTTCCTTGAGAAGATCAACCGGGCCAAGCCGGCCAGTGCCAAAGGGCGTTATGTCAAAAACGCGACCTTGTCACTGACCATGAGCCCTTCGGTGCCGCTTGATACCAGCGAAGTAATGGAGATCAAGTAGCCCATAACGGTGCTTTATCTTAGACTTGAGAAAACAGGGGCAAAAGCTTAAACCGGAGCGACTCTTCCCGAGTCGCCTCCCGCCCGGCACGGGCAAGCCCTGTTCGAAGTCGGAAAGGAGAAGAAAATGACCCGAGCAGAAAAAGAACAGCTGGTGGCCGAGATGACCGAAGCGTTCAAAGCGTCCAACGCTGTCGTTGTGTGCGACTATCGCGGCGTGACGCACAAAGAGCTCGAAGGCGTACGTGCGCTGGCAGCCGAAAACGGCACCCGCGTCAAGGTGGTCAAAAACACCCTCGCCTCGATCGCTCTTGCGAACGCGGGCATCGACGGACTTGCGTTGACCGACACCAACCTGCTGGTGTGGGGTGAAGATCAGATCAACACCTGCAAGACCGCCGACAAAGCCGCCACCGAGCTCAAAGAT
Organism: uncultured Nitratifractor sp.; assembly: GCA_964634965.1. GTDB lineage: Bacteria > Campylobacterota > Campylobacteria > Campylobacterales > Sulfurovaceae > S017-3. The sequence continues at coordinate 12,514 of CAZWMZ010000034.1, forward strand.
CGCTTCGTCATCAAAGCCGGTGCCCTCGAAGGGGCAGCGGTCGATCTGGCGACGATCACGGCGATGGCAAAACTGCCCAGTCGCGATGAGCTTATCGGCATGTTGCTGAACGTCTGGCAGGCACCGATCCGTAACTTTACGATCGGTCTGGACGCGCTGAAGCGCAAACGCGAAGAAGAGGCGTAAGCACGTACGATGCAGGCTGCGCAGTCAGCCTGCCAACCTGGACAAACCCATCCCAAAGGAAACACACATGGCAATTAGCAAAGAAGACGTACTCGAATACATCTCCTCCCTGTCGGTGCTCGAGCTGAGCGAGCTGGTCAAAGAGTTTGAAGAGAAGTTTGGCGTTTCGGCCCAGGCGACTGTTGTCGCTGCAGCCGGTGCCGGTGATGCCGGCGCTGCCGCTGCCGAAGAGCAGACAGAATTCAATGTCGTTCTGACCGATGCAGGCGCAAAAAAGATCAACGTCATCAAGGTCGTTCGTGCCGTGACCGGACTGGGCCTCAAAGAGGCCAAGGCCGCAGCCGAGGATACCCCCAGCGTGATCAAAGAGGGCATCTCGAAAGAGGAAGCCGAAGAGATCAAAAAGCAGTTCGAAGAAGCCGGCGCAACCGTCGAGCTCAAATAACCCCCCGCTCCACGCCGCACTGTCGCGGCGTGGAAACCGTTTTCCCGCCTCCTGTGATGGTGCAGGGATGAACTATTCGGAGACATTTCATACCCTCTTGGCAATAGTTTTTTTGTGCATCATCCCAAACGACGTAACTGACCAATTCCAACGAAGGTTTGCCTATGTTAAATTCACTCCACTCCGGTAACCGACTCCGCGTTGATTTTTCCAAAACTCCCCGAAAGATTGAGATCCCCCATCTGCTCCAGCTCCAACAAAAAAGCTACGAGCACTTTCTGATGATCGACGCCAAAGATCGCAGCGACAGCATCATCGAACGGACCTTTCGCTCGGTCTTTCCGATTCACGATCAACAGAACCGCATCACGCTGGAGTATCGAGGTCTTGAGGTTGTCAAGCCCAAGTACACCGTACGCGAATGCATGGAGCGGGGGCTGACCTATGCCGTCTCGCTCAAGATCAACGTCGCCCTGACCATCTGGAACCGCGACGAAAAGACCGGTGAGAAGCTTGATCCCAAAGAGATCAAAGAGCAAGCAGTGTATGTGCGGGACATCCCGCTGATGACCGACCGGACGTCGTTTATCATCAACGGCGTCGAGCGGGTCATCGTCAATCAGCTCCACCGCAGCCCGGGTGTTATCTTCAAAGAGGAGGAGTCGGCCTCGTCGAGCAAACCGCTCTACTCGGCGCAGATCATTCCCGACCGAGGCAGCTGGCTCTATTTTGAGTACGATGCCAAGGACATCCTCTATGCCCGTATCAACAAGCGCCGCAAGATCCCTGTAACGATCCTCTTCCGTGCGCTTGAATACAGCAAAGAGGATGTGCTCAAGCTCTTTTACCCGACCAAAAAGATCATCATCAAAGAGAACCGCTTTTTGGTCAAATACGACCCGGCCGATTTCGGACAGCGTGCCGAATACGACATCAAAGATATCGATGGCAATATCGTCGTAGCCGCTGGCAAGCGTCTGATCAAAAAGAAGGCGCAGAAGTTGCTCGAAGAGGGCCTTGAGTGGATCGAGTATCCGCTGGAGATCCTCATGGAGCGTCATCTGGCTGAGCCGATCATCGATCAGGAGAGCGGTGAGGTACTTTTTGATGTCGTTACTCCGCTGGATGAGACCAAGCTCAAAAAGATCATCGATCTGGGCATCGAACACATTGTCGTCGCAGACGACATGGCCGAAGAGGTCGACAGCTCGATCATCAGAGCCTTCCACGCCGACAACGAGAGCTTGCGCCTGTTGCGTCAGACCGAAGAGGTCGATGACGAAAACGTACTGGCAGCCATTCGCATCTACAAAGTCATGCGTCCAGGCGAACCGGTTACGCCCGAAGCGGCCAAAAAGTTCCTGGAAGGACTCTTTTTTGATCCGGAGCGGTACGACCTGACGCGCGTGGGTCGGATGAAGATGAACCACAAGCTTGGTCAGGAGGTTCCCGACTACGTGACGGTTCTGACGGCCGAAGATATCATCAACACGGTCAAATATCTCATCAAGGTCAAAAACGGTCAGGGGCATATCGATGATCGCGATCACTTGGGCAATCGCCGTATCCGTGCCATTGGTGAGCTGCTGGGCAATGAGCTGCACAAAGGCTTGACCAAGATGCAAAAGGCAATCAAGGACAAGATGCCCACCATCAGTGGATCGCTTGACGATCTGATGCCACACGATCTGGTCAACTCCAAGATGATCACCAACAGCGTCATGGAGTTCTTCTCTGGCGGTCAATTGAGCCAGTTTATGGATCAGACCAACCCGCTCTCGGAGGTGACCAACAAGCGTCGCCTTTCGGCGCTGGGCGAAGGAGGACTGGTCAAAGAGCGCGCTGGATTTGAGGTGCGCGATGTCCACCCGACCCACTACGGACGCATCTGTCCCATCGAGACCCCCGAAGGGCAAAACATCGGCCTGATCAACACCCTCGCGACGTACGCCAAGGTCAACGATCTGGGCTTTATCGAGGCGCCCTACAAGGTCGTCAAGGATCGCAAGGTCACTGACGAGATCGTCTACATCACCGCCACGCAGGAGGAGGACAAGGTCATTGCGCCCGCTTCGACGCATGTGGACGAAACGGGTTACATCGTGGAGGATCTGATCGAGACCCGCCTCAACGGAAACATCGGTTTGAATGACGCATCCAAAGTCGATCTGATCGATGTCTCGCCACTGATGATCTCCGGTTCGGCAGCAGCACTGATCCCTTTCCTCGAACACGACGACGCCAACCGCGCATTGATGGGATCGAACATGCAGCGCCAGGCGGTTCCTCTGCTTCGGACCGAAGCACCCATGGTCGGCACCGGCATGGAAGCGATTGTCAGTCGGGATGCCTGGGAGTCGGTCGCCGCGCAACGGGCGGGTCGGGTTGAAAAGGTTGATTCGCAGAACATCTATGTTGTTGGTGAGGACGAAAACGGTGTCTTTATCGACCGCTACTCACTCGAGCGCAACATGCGCACCAACCAAAACACCACCTTTACGCAGCGCCCCATCGTTCACGAGGGAGAACAGGTTCAGCAGGGGCAGATCATTGCCGATGGTGCAAGCATGGATCAGGGGGAGCTGGCGCTGGGCCGCAACGTCAAGGTCGCCTTTATGCCGTGGAACGGTTACAACTACGAGGATGCGATCATTATCTCCGAAAAACTGATCCGCGAAGACACCTTTACCTCGGTGCACATCTACGAAAAGGAGATCGAAGCACGCGAGCTCAAGCACGGTACCGAAGAGATCACCCGCGACATCCTCAATGTTCGCGAAGATGAACTGCTCCACCTTGATGAGAGCGGTATCGTCAAGATCGGAACCCACGTCAAGCCCGGCATGATCCTCGTGGGCAAGGTCTCGCCCAAGGGCGAAGTGCGTCCCACTCCCGAAGAGCGTCTTTTGCGAGCGATCTTCGGCGAAAAGGCAGGTCACGTCGTGAACAAATCGCTCTACTGTCCCTCCTCGATGGAAGGTGTGGTCGTCGATATCAAGATCTTCACCAAAAAGGGGTACGAAAAGGACGCGCGTTCGATCAAAGCGTACGAAGAGGAAAAGGCGCGACTGGATAAAAACCACCACGACCAGCTCTTGATGATTGACCGTGAGGAGATGCTCCGCATCACCGCTTTTCTCTCTGAACACACGCTTGTCAGCGATGTGGAGGTGGCTGACCGCACCTACAAGGCAGGCGAAAAGATCGAACGGGAGACGATCGCCAACATTAACCGTTTTGTACTCCGGACCGTCGTCCAATCCTATTCGCAAGAGGTGCAAAAAGAGTATGAAGCGCTCAAAAACTACTTTCTCTCGGAGAAAAAACGGCTCAAAACCGAACACGAAGAGAAGTTGGCAATCCTGGAAAAAGATGACATCCTTCCCAGCGGCGTGACCAAGCTGGTCAAAGTCTACATCGCTACCAAGCGCAAGCTCAAAGTAGGCGACAAGATGGCCGGACGCCATGGAAACAAGGGTATCGTTTCCAACATTGTTCCTGAGATCGATATGCCCTACACGGAAGATGGTGAACCGGTAGAGATCATCCTCAACCCGCTGGGAGTCCCTTCGCGGATG